>JAFUWP010000253.1 GCA_017483405.1 Oscillospiraceae bacterium
AAAGGAAACTGATTTATGAAAACTTTGAATATTTATGAAGAATTAGCAAATAATGCTTATCCAGGCAGAGGCATCATCATCGGCCGGACTGCTGACGGAACATCCGCAGTAACGGCCTATTTCATCATGGGCAGAAGTGTCAACTCCAGAAACAGAGTGTTCACCGCGACCGAAGACGGCATCCGGACAGAAGCCGCTGACCCGTCCAAGCTGTCTGACCCGCATCTGATTATTTATGCTCCGGTGCGTGTTCTGGGGAATAAGACAATTGTCACCAATGGTGACCAGACGGATACCATCTATGAACTGATGGACAAACAGCAGACATTCGAGCAGGCACTTAGAACCCGTGAATATGAAGATGATGCCCCGAATTATACTCCCAGAATTTCCGGTATCATGCATATCGGCGAAGGCAAGTATAACTATGCCATGTCGATTATCAAGTCTGCTGACGGCAATCCGGACAGTATTGAAAGATTCACTTATTCTTATAATAATCCGGAAAACGGCATCGGACATTTCATTCACACGTATATGAGCGATGGCAATCCTCTGCCGAGTTTCGAGGGCGAACCGAAGAAAATCGCAATCAATGATAATATTGCTGATTTTACTGATAAGCTCTGGAATGCGCTGAATGAAGATAATAAAGTTTCTCTGTTTGTTCGCTATATCAATATTGAAACCGGCGAAACGGAAACTAAGATTGTCAACAAGTATACAAAAGCGTGATGCACTTTCCGGAACGGCAGAATGTTTATTATATTCAGACATTCTGCGGTATGGGCGATGGTGTCGGCATTACGGATAAAAATCAATATATTTATATCAATCATACCGGAAGTACGGACCGGATTGAACTTCGTGAAATCTCATACAAACAGTATCTTGATTATCTCTGTCATTATCAAGAACCGGATTCAGAATTTTATCGTGAAATCTGGCAGAATCCCTGTATCGCGTTTCAGAGTTCGCATTATGAACCGAATCCGGTGAATCTGATTCCGTATGGTTCGGAAAACTGGCAGAAATATTTTGATTTTATCAGAAATCATATCGTGACGGATGCTGAATTTTCCGGTAATACCGTCATATTTAAAACCGAACAGGGCGAAACCCTGACTTTAACTATCAATCAAGGAGGAAATTTCAATGGCAAATGAAATGCTCTTAAAATACGGATGCAATCCGAATCAGAAGCCTTCTAAAGTATTTATGGAAGACGGCTCTGAACTCCCGATTACTGTCTTAAACGGCAAAGCTGGCTATATCAATCTGCTGGATGCGCTCAACGGCTGGCAGTTAGTTTCCGAACTGAAAAAGGCTACCGGTGTTTGTGCGGCAACCTCTTTCAAGCACGTATCTCCGGCAGGTGCGGCCATCGGCAGACCTCTGAGCGATACGCTCAAGAAAATCTACTGGGTGGATGACCTCGGCGAACTCACACCCTTAGCAAGTGCCTATGCCCGTGCGAGAGGCGCGGACAGAATGTCATCTTACGGCGATTTCATCGCGCTTTCTGATAAAGTCGATGTCTGCACGGCTAAGATGATTCAGCGTGAAGTTTCTGACGGTGTTATCGCTCCGGCTTATGATGATGAAGCTCTCGAAATCCTGAAATCCAAGAGAAAAGGCACTTACTGCATTCTCCAGATAGATGAAAATTATAAGCCTGCTCC
>JAFUWP010000254.1 GCA_017483405.1 Oscillospiraceae bacterium
ACAACTATAGCCGCCGTATTTTTCCCATTCGGCGTTAAGGTCTTCATACCATGCATAAGCGGTATTGGCTTCTGTTTCGGTTTCCGCTTCTGTTTCCGTTTCGGCGGAAGTTTCTTCTTCTGCGGCGGATTCTGCGGAAGTCGGGGTATTTTCCTCCGGAGTAGCAGAAGTTTCTACAGCATTGGAACTGCTGGTGTTTTCGGCAGTACTGCCAGATTCAGAAGAATTGCCGCATCCGGTCAGGACAGCGCCCATCATGCAGAGGGCAGAGACACAAGCCAACATTTTTTTCAGTTTCATAAATTATCATTCTCCTTTTAGAGTTTCAACAGATTTTCAACATTCAACAATCGAATGTTTAAAACTATTATACACAAAAAAATACAATAGGTTTTGGAAAATTTATCCTGAAAATCTGTTATTTGCCTAAAATCAAGCGGAATTTCATAAAAATTTCAGGAATTTTTTTCATCCGCAGAGAATTTTCTAAAGTTCACAATTTGTTCACAAATAGAGGGAGAAAATGTGCTATAATAAAATGCGTACTTTAAAACTACAGCACAACAGCAAATTTCTGAAAGGAAGAATGAATTAACATGAGTAAAAATTACGATGAACTCAGCTTTACGACAAGAGCCATTCATGTCGGAAACGATGCCGATACGGCTACCGGCGCAATTGAACCGGCTGTTTACATGGCAAACAGTTTCCTTCTGCCATACGATGCCTCCCAGATGAACTGGTCAGCCAGTGAGGCGAACATCTACACCAGAAACGGCGGTGTCAATCAGGGAATGCTGGAAAAGAAAATCGCCAATCTCGAAGGCGGTGAGGATTGTGTCGTACTCGCATCGGGTGTAGCGGCACTTTCTGCGCTGTTCTTCACGAAACTGAAAAAGGGCGACCATGTGATTTTCTCAACAGTGACGTATATCGCGACTTACAGAATTTTCAACGAACTCTGGAATGAGAAATGGGGCATTGAAACTTCTATCGTAGACTGTACCGATATTGAAGAAATCAAGAAGGCAATCCGGCCGAATACCAAGCTGATTCATTTCGAGACTCCTGGCAACCCGACACTCTGTATCTGCGATATTGAGGCGATTGTCAAGCTGGCGCATGAACATGGCATTCTGGTTTCTGCGGATAATACTTTCTCATCGCCGTACAATACACGGCCGATTGAATACGGTGTTGATTTCGTTGTGGAAAGCCTGACGAAATACATCAACGGCCACGGGGATTCTATGGGCGGTGCGATTATCGGTTCTCATGAGGATATGGAAAAAATCCGTTATCAGGCACAAGTAAACATCGGCGGATGCATCAGCCCGTTCAATGCATGGCTGATTCAGAGAGGATGCACGACATTTCCGTTAAGAATGCAGGTGCATAACGACAATGCGCTTGCCGTTGCGGAATGGCTGGAACGTCAGCCCTGTGTCAGCTTTGTGGCATACCCGGGGCTGAAATCCCACAAGGGTCATGAACTCGCCAAAAAACAGATGAAACATGGTTTCGGCGGTGTGCTGAGTTTCGGCCTGAAGGGCGAACATGATTTATATAACAGAGTGGTCACACATCTGAATATTTTCACATCTGCGGTATCGCTGGGCAATGCGGCAAGCCTGATTGTATTCCTCGGCGAAGATGATGAAAGAATGTATCTGTATCCGGAAGAATTCCACGGCGGATTCTACCGTGTAGCCATCGGCATCGAAGACAAGAACGACCTGATTCATGATTTGAAGCAGGCTTTTGAGGCCGAAGGTCTGGAAACGATTGATTAATTTTTATACAAAATGTGAACAGGTTTCCGCATTTTGTCGGAAGTCTGTTCATATTTATATCACAAAAGATGTACTCGTTTCAGAGAGAAATTAAAAATCTGGTTCTGTAGATGCTCTCATTTTTGTTGTGATTCTACAAATAAAATACACAAAATTAATATTTTTCTGTATTCATTGGTATGTTGTATAGAAATCGCACATCAAGTTTGTTCATTATTTATTCAAAAAAGCCTTGACAAATTTTGAAAAAAGTGTTAAAATAAATACAACGAAATACATAAAATATATTAACAAATTTTTAAAGGAGTTGTGTATTATGAAAAAAATGAGAAATTTACTCATCGCCATGATGACTATCAGTATGCTGGCCGGAACTTCGGCAGTATCTATGATTTCCAGTGCGGCTGATACGGAAGCAGCAGATGTGACTGCTGTCGCTGCGGAAAATTATGCGTATACTGTAGACGGCGATACTTATAGCTTTTATGATTATCAGCATCAAATCAGCATCGAGAACGGCGCGCTGAAAGACGGCAAGGATATTTCTTTCTATGGCCTGAATGATGAAGGCAATCTGGCAACTGTTTATTTCAATGTACAGGCTGATGAGGGCATGGCTGTTGTCGTTTCTAATGATGCTATGGTATATATCACTTATGCAGGCGGCGAAATGACAGAAACAGAACGCGCCATCGGTACAGTTGACCTGTTCGGTTTCGATATGAGCCTTGCTGACAGCACCATGACCGGCATGATGAAGGTATTCAGTGCGAGTCTGGGCAGTTTCGTGCAGGCTTACGGCGGTACACTGGCTGATTATTCCGCTATCAGCGGCGGCGGTGCTCTGTCCGGAGCAGTCGAATATGTCAAAGCAAAAGCACAGAACCTGATTCTTATGGATGATAATTATATCACCAATCAGGCTGGTTCAGCAAATATCGCATTCATGGCAAATGAATGGGGCATTTACAGCGGCTATCAGGTTGTTGATGGTGTGGATTACAGTACATTCTGTTTCTTCGGCACACAGGGCGATGTATATTACTACGGCTATGCCAAGACAGAATCCGGCTATAAAGTTATCACCATGAAGGGCACTGTTTCCGAAGTGGATGACAGAACCAAGAGCGTTTCTCTCAAGCCCGTGGATATGAGCAGAACTTCTGATAATGCCTCTCAGTA
>JAFUWP010000255.1 GCA_017483405.1 Oscillospiraceae bacterium
CAATATGCACGGAGACATCCGTTTCCGAACAGGTGATGCCGTTCTGAGCGAGTACGGATTTCAGGGCATTTTCAACAGATTGTTCGGTGATTTCCTGCATGGCCGTATCGGAGCGTTCCTGCTGAATCGCTTCGAGCGAATCCAGAAAGCTGATATTTCTGAAAGGCAATATCAAACTGATGATAAATAACAGAGAAATCAGAAAACGAACCTGTTTCTGTAAGGCAGTATCCGGACAAATCAGGAGGCAGACGGAAACGGCAATACTCAGAAGGCAGACTGACAGGACAGAATTTTTTAATGTTTCGAGCATCATGATTCCCTGCTTTCTTACAGACTGCTGACTGTCGCAAGCAGTCCCGTACTGACGATGAACATCACACCGAAGCTCACGGCAACGGAAAACCCGACTGAAAGTATCATTTCCAGATTACGGAACAATCCTGAAAGACGAAGCGCAAAAATTTCACATACGGATGCTGTTACGGAAAGCATCGTCTGATAGAGAAATAATTCTATGATGACCGGAAGTAATATCGCCAGCACAGCCAGTACGCCAATCATACCGGCTGTTGATTTCAGGACATTCATACTCCCCAGTACTGCGGCATAGGCATCGGATACCGCGCCCCCGATGAACGGCACAAATCCGGAAATAGCATATTTCGCGGCTTTTGTACCGGCTCTGTCCGCGGATACCGAAACTACGCTCTGCACAGACAGGAATCCCAGAAACAGTGCCATCAGAAAGCCTAATACCCAGACAGTGAATTTCTGTATCAGTTTCAGGATGCCGGAGAGCGAAACGGCCGGATTCACGGCATCCGTGACGCTGACGGCAAGTCCCATCGTCAGAACCGGAAACAATATTCTGACGGCGATTTCCTGCGCGATATTGCACAGTGCCAGAACAGCCCCCTGATACCCTGCGGATGCAGTCAGATTTCCGCTGACTGCCAGAATTCCGCCGAATACGCCGGAAAAAGTTATCATGAAATCTGCTGATTTTTCCAGTATCTGCGCGGATTTCAGAAATATATCCGTTATCGGCGTGATGACAATGCTGACAGCGCATAAGACAGAAATCACATCACAAATCTGAGAAATTCCGGATTTCTCCTGTTTCATGCATCCGGCTACCGATGACAGCAGAATCACTCCCAGCAGAAGCATGAATGTCTGCAAAGGCGCGTGTATCTGATTCCGGATAAGTTCCAGAATCTTCCCCATAAAGCCGGAAAAGGGCATTTCCGTCAGGGATTCCGTATCCGTAACGGCAAAATCAGAAAGGCTTGTCTGCTCCAGAAGGGAACGGATAATATCATCATAAGTATAATTGATTTCCTGATTCATGATTATTGCATCATCTCCAGTACAGTTTCCGCCAGTGTCAGGAATAACGGCAGAGACAGCATCACCAGCAGAATTCTTCCGCACATCTCCACAGCCGTTCCGACAGCATTTTCACCGCAGTCCCGACAAATATCCGTTCCGAGCTGAGTCAGATAAGAGATGCCGATAGCCTTACACAGAATTCTGAAATAAGAATTCTCCATTCCGCTCCGTTCGCAGATATTCTCTGCTGTATCGAAAATGCGTTCTATCTGAGGCATAGCCGTCATCATGACAACCGTACAGATACCGATACTCAGCAGAACGCCATAAGATTTCTGATACTGTTTCAGAATCAGCACCAGAATACATCCGATGATGCAGAAAATGACGGCGGTTTCTATCTGCATTGTCACAGGCCGAACACCGCCTTGACTGTCTCGAATAAGGCATTAATCTGGTCGATTATCAGCATCAGCACGACAATCAGGCCGGCGAGTACGGTCATCATAGCCTGTTCTTCGCGGTCGGATTTTTTCAGCACCAGACTCAGCACTGATACGATAATCCCGATTCCGGCTATTTTGAAAATCAAATCAATATCCACATCATCCGCCCCTTACATTCTGAATGTTATAAAAATAAGACGGCAAGCATCGCACCGCCTAGCCAGCCTAATGACTGATACAGTCTGCTTTTTTTCTCACTGCCTGCCTCGCAGGAAACAAGGGCTTTCTGCACCTGCGACTGACAGAGCATCAGAACAGCAAGCTGACTCTGCATATCGGATTTGCCCAGTTCACTGCCCAGATTCTGCAATATCTGTTTGGCTTCGTCCGGAAGACGGCTTTCCTGTAAGGCATGATTCCAGAGCTGTTCCGGAGAGGAGGCATAAAAATCATTTTTCTGTAAATGCTGAATCAAATCCAGATTCCGATAATCCGGACGTTCTGCCAGAACAGAAAAGATTTCATACACTGTCATACGCTGATAGCGGATATATGTCATGCAGTCCTGTAGCAGGAGCAGTAATTTCTGATAGATTCTGACCTGATACTTCACCTGCAATGCAGAATAGCTCCCGATTCCTGCACAGCAGGCAAAAAGCAGAATCATTCCGGACAGTTTCATGTGATTTTCCGGATGTTCCGGAGATTGCCGTCTTGCAGAAAGACAGCATACTGAAAGACACCGGATTCGAGAAGGGGTTTCAGCAAAGGTCTTTTTCTGAAATCTTCGGGAGTGCCGGCATGACAGGAGGCCATGAACCGGATACCGCATCCGTGTGCTTGCAGAATGGCCTGTACATCGGCCGGAGTGCTGATTTCATCACAGATAATATATTCCGGAGTCATCACGCGGAGTGCCGTCAGAATCCCCTCAGAACGCGGATAGCCGTCAAATATATCGGTCATGATTCCGACATCATGGGAAGGTATTCCGCGCTGAACGGCAGCAAGCTCTCCCCTTTCATCTATCAGCGCGGTGCGGTGATGCGTTCCGGCAAGACGGCAGAGGTCACGCAGATAGGTAGTTTTTCCGCTTCCGGCCGCGCCGGTCAGGAGAATACTTCCATCTGCCTGATTCCAGAGCGTTTCTGCAATGCCGGTTCGTTCGCCGGCGATTCTGAAATTCAGACTGCTGATGTATTTCAGAGCCTTGACGGATTCTCCGTCTCGGACGGCACTTCCGCAGATACCGACCCGACATCCGCCTTTGATGGTGATATAGCCTTCTGCAATCTGCTGTTCATAACTGTAAACCGAATAGGAACAGACCGCCTGAAACGTCCGGATAAGCTCATCAGAACTGATGATGACAGAATCAACAGAGGTTTCCTGACCGTTTCTGACAATGCCGGCAGGTTTCTGATTTCTGAGCCGGATTTCCTGTATCTGAGCGAGTTCTTCATCCGGCAGACGGGAGAGAGAGTCACGGAGCTTCGGGGGAAGATAATGAATGATTTCCTGCATACTCTGGGCAGTATTCATGCGGATGCACGTCCTTTCTTTGTATCTGATAAATCTTATGCGGAACTTGTCCGGAGTATGCATGAAAAAAGACCCGCCCGAAAGCGAGTCTCTTTTCTGATATATCTAAGATTTTAGGAGAGTGACTGTCATGGTTCAATACAGGCCGACAATCGTCTTCATGATGCAGAGCGAATCAGCAGAATCCACTTTATCATCATGATTGATGTCAGCCGTCTGAATTTGCAGA
>JAFUWP010000256.1 GCA_017483405.1 Oscillospiraceae bacterium
GGCTATGGGCGCAGATGCAACAAGAGAATTCTTTAATTCCGTATTCTTCGGCACATACAGAAATCAGCCGGCTGAATAAGCATCCTCCGAAAAAACATACAAAGAGCAGAACTCCGAAAGGAATTCTGCTCTTTTTTAATGATATATATTATTATGTATATAGATTCTGTATCACCATACCGAAACACGCTGATAACCAGTCGGCAGATATTTACTTTTATCCTTATCGGTAATTTCCCGAATAATCCGGCATGGAACACCAGCCGCTACCACTCCGGAAGGAATATTCCGTGTCACGACACTTCCCGAACCGATAATTGTATTATCCCCGATAGTTACCCCATAATTGATATTGACACTTCCGCCTATCCATACATGATTTCCGATTCTCACCGGTCGGGCATAGCAAGCACCGTTTGAACGCTCCCATACATCCGTAGCATGATTGCAGGTATAAATGCTTACTCTCGGCCCGAACAGAACATGATTCCCGATTTCGATACCGCCTGCATCCAGCAGAATACAGTCAAAACCTGCGCGAAAATAATTACCGATGGAAATATTATATCCGTATTCGCAACGGAAAATCGGGTCAAAATGTACATCATGCCCCACGAATCGGAACAGCCTTGCAAGAATTTCCTCACGTTCGGCGGAAGGCCGGCCGAATGCGGCATTATATTCATTTGTCAGAAGCAGAGCCTGTTCCCGTGCCTGAATCAGTTCAGGACTCATGTGATTATACATTGCACCGCTCAGGATAAGCTTTTTTTGTTCTTCAAGTGTCATTTTTCATATCTCCATTTTAAACAAAATAAAAGACAGACTCCCTTGTGAAGCCTGCCGAGCAGATATAAAATATCCGCTGTTTTACAGATATTTCGAAATACCAGAAATCAGTATAGCATAAATTTTTCAGTTTGTCAAGTATTAATTATATTTTTTACCTTATTTTTATAAAATATATATTTGTTGTCTAATTTTTGTACTGTTTTACGAACATCAGGAGCAGAAAAATGACGATTTTGAAAGAATTGTCAACTGTATCGACAAAACATAAAAAAGCAGATTTCTCAAACGAGAAACCTGCTTTTATCAGTGCCACCGACCTGACTTGAACCGGTACGGATTTTACTCCGAGGGATTTTAAGAACTTCCGTCCTGAAATCACTTCAAATAATATGATTGAAGATAAAGTCTTTTTTATCCCAAAATACAGGCGTTTTCAACAGGTTTGAAATCAGAAATCCATGTGTTTCCACAAAGCCCGAAAATGAAAAAAATGATAATTTTGGTAGAACTTTTGGTAGAACACAAGAGGAAATTTGGTAGAACTTTGGTAGAACTGCAACCTGTATTGGATATAAAAAATTTCCAGAAAAACGGCAGAAAATCTGATTGTTCAAATCAGGAATATGCTTAATTTTTCCGTTTTGTTATGTTATATGGTAGAAATTTTATTCTCGGTAAAAAGCAGTTTCAGCTTTTCCGTGTATGAAAAATCAGATATAAATCAATCCCAAACCAATATTGAAATATCCGCCACTGGTTTGGGATTTGTTTTTCATGATTTAGTTTTTAGAATTAGCTGTTCTGGTTTTAAATTCTTCAACTGACATATTCGCTTCGTCTGCTGCCTGAGTCAAAGAAAGCAAACCTTTTTTGACTAAACTGATAAGCATTTCGAGCGCACCTTCTTCTTTTCCTTCTTCTCGACCCTCAGCCCTGCCTTCTTCTCTGCCCTCGGCTCTGCCTTCAGCCCTGCCTTCGGCTTTGCCTTCTTCCCTCTGCTGGGCAAAGACTTTTTCTTCATTGTATTCTGTGATACACATACGCTTCACCTCCGCCTGATTCTCCAGAAGAAACTGCTTGATAACAGAATCATCCGGCATTTCAGCTAAAGCAGAATCCACTGCTTTCTCCAGATTCCCCATTGTTTTCTGATTGGAACGGACTTTATCTACAAACCAAGAATAATCTTTCAGAGGTTTGCAGTTTTCCATTAACATTCTGTTATGCCCATAGTTCACGTTTATCATAGTCACTTTGACTTCAATATCGGAATCAGAGTCTTCCGGAAAAGAATCGGACAGTTTCAGGACAGTTCTGTCTTCCTTGTCTTCTTTGCCGTTATAAAAGCAGACGCATTTCGGAACAGGGGCTTTCTGCTGTCTGGAACTGTAAATGTGATAGTCTTCCGTCACTTCAATATATTTTGCATAAAGCATGCCGGCATAAATCAGAATACGCATCGGCATATTAGGATTGAAAGTAGACTGCTGTTCCCAGAGATTCATGATTTCTGTAATCAGGAAAGAAATATCATTTTTCATATTCATGTAAACAGCATCATCCAGCGTAGTAAGCTGAATATCATCCGGATTTGTGTAATTTGTTCCGTTCATAGCATTATACAGGCTTAACGTCCATTCTGTGTGCTCCGGATTGCCGAAGATGAACTTAAATAATCTGTCCCGATACTGACGGTTCATACCGTTTTTACCGCTCATTGGAATCACACTCCTTTATCAGTTTTATTATAGCATTTTTCAGCTTTTTTGTCAAGAAAAATGCAGAAACAAGGATTGTGCTTATTTCAGGAATATGCTTGATTTTTCTGTTTTGCTATGCTATAATAATATAAAAACAAAAAATTATTTTTATAACAGTAAGGGTGAACAATATGCCGAAATATTTCAATGTAACCGGTTCATGCAGTCCGGAAAAGCACTATATGGTCAGTCTGGATTCCAGACTTGGCAGAAATCAAAAATATGTCGATGCCGGAAAATACTTTTCTGTCAACCGAGGCAGACAGTATGGAAAAACCACTATGCTGAAAACACTTGCCAGATATCTGAATCAGGATTATCTTGTTATCAGTCTGGACTTTCAGCGGCAGATGAGCAATGTAATTTTTAGGAGTTAATCATAAAAAAGCTGACACCTGAAATCATGCACGAGCTGATTGAGAAAATTGTAGTTCACGTTCCTGACAAGTCAAGTGGAAAGAGCGTATTCAGCAGATTGACATTTATTTCCGCTTTGATGTTGCGACTTCCTCCGTTGAGGCGGAAACCGGTCACTATGGGAGAAAGACTGTATAACCGTTGTGTTATGTGGTTTATTTTAAGAAAGCAAAAACTTCTATATCACTATGGCAGTTTCTCCCAGGAATAAAGTCACTGATTTCCGTGAAAAGAAAATATTGCCTTGTTTCAATTCTGCCATGTCCTTTTTCAGTTTTGGACTTGGATTTTACAAAATCATATAACTTTGGTTCTGTAAGAGCCGTTTCAAAATATAATTTCACATCTTCATGCAGTATTTCCTGATTCTCTTTTAGACAAATCATGTAATCGCAATGTTTAGAGATTATTTTTTCCACTGTTTTCTTTTGGTAGCTCATTGCATCACTTGTAAAAATACAGTTTTCCACTTCAAGCAAATCAAGCAATTTCGGAACGGCAGTAATTTCATTGCTCTTGTCGTCTATACGGATTTGTCTGAGTACAATTCCTGTCTGGCTTGCCCATGCACTTACCATGTGAATGAAACTGTAGTCGTCCATCTGGCTTCCACAAATTGTTTTTCCATCCAGACTAATCACTTCATTTATCTCTGTTTCAAATACGGAATTCGCCCAGTTCATGAAACATTTTTCTAACTGTTCTGGCTTTATGACGGCAAAAATCCTCTGAAATGTATCATCTGTCGGAACTCCATTTTCCAGTTTCAATCCAAATTTTTCCTGAAACATTGTGATTGATTTCAAGAGACAGAGGCACTTTAATCTTCTTTATTTTTTGCAGAAAAACTCTTGAAAATTATCCTGATATATGTTATAATTGACCCAAGAGCAGAGCAGTCAGTAATTGGAAATGCTGTTGAACAGATTCAGGTTCTCCCCAAAGTGCAGGGAAATGACATTGCGCAAATCTTAGGAGATATGGAAAAAATCGTTATCTCCAGAGGA
>JAFUWP010000257.1 GCA_017483405.1 Oscillospiraceae bacterium
AGGTTGACTGCATCCGCCTTAGCAAGGGTATGACTTCCGGCGGAAACATCTGCTGTAATGATGCCGTTGCTGGCAGTCAGCTTTGTGCCGTCAAGTTTGATAGTCGCTGTACTTTCGCCGAATACGAGTGTCAGTTTTCCGCTGGAAGGCGCATTGAAACTGATGGAAGTAGCACTTTCAATTTTGAGGCACTGTGTCAGAGTCTTTCCGTTATAAGTAACAGAGCCTTTCTGTGTGGAAAGATTGCCCGTAATCGAATAGAAACTGCTGGAAAGTCCGCTTTCTGTAAAATTATGGTCATACGAAGAACCGGAAACAGGAGTCTGTGTCTGTACCGTCTGAGTTGTGGTCTGTGCCGAAGCTGTTGTCTGTACAGAAGGTGCTGTTGTGGAAACCGGAGCAGTCGTGGAAGACGGCGTTGTCGAATCCGTAAAGCCTGAACCGATTGCCTTAATGGAATCCTTATAAGATACCAGTGCAGATTTCAGTTTTGTATCAACAGCATAGCTGTCATCCGCAGAGGTGTCAAATGTCCACTTGAAATCACCGCCCTGTACGCGGCCTGCATTGGCAGTCACCTTAGCCGGAACAGATTCCGCGGAATCCGGTGTATAACTATACATGATGCTCGAATTGGTATCGAAATTATTATAAGTCGAGCCTCCGCTCTTTGCCTTGACCGATGACGGAACAGATTCGTTTCTGGAAGATGCCATATAGACATCAAAGCTGGTGCTGTTCTGCGCATAGGTAACCATCTTCTTTTCACCGATGATGATGTTTCCGTATGCCTTGATGATACCGCCTGTTTCGCCGGAAAGTACTGAGCCGTTATCCGTTCCCTGACTGGAAATCAGAAACGGGTCTGCACAGTTGCGGAAATAGTTATTTTCTGCAAAGCAGGATGCGCCCATCGTGACACCGATGCCATACTTGGCATTGCCATCGAAATAGTTGTTATAACTGTGTACCGTACAGGTACGGATTCTCGGATGACGGGAATCGGAATGGTCATACCAGTTATGATGATAGGTGATATAATTTGTTGTCTGTTCGGATTTCATGCCTTGCAGATTGCATTTTCCGTTATCCCAGAAATGATTGTAGGAATGTGTGATATAACTGGAAGTTTTAGTATCAAGTGCGCCGTCCCCTTTGACTTGGTCGGCATCCGTACCGGCATCACCGTAGAACATATCACAGTGATGTACCCAGATATGGTCATTTCCCTGCTGAAGTCCGACATTATCGCCTTCGGTAGAATTACAGTTCATGAAACCGAGGTTTCTGACTTCGCAGTTAGAGGAATTTTTCAGAACCAGTCCGAAGCCGTTAAAAGTCGCATCCATGCCGATGCCTTCGATTGTCAGGCCGCATGTAACGGTATCTACCAGCAAATCGCCCTTATTCAGCGTGGACGGGTCTGTAATGTTGCCGATGAAACGAATGCAGACTGCACCTGCTTTTGTATTGCTCTTGAGGTTAGTGATGATATTCTGAACGCCGGTTAAACTCACAGAGTTGCCTTTTTTATCGGGCAGAGTTGCCTTAACGCTGTCTTTTGTTTTCTCCGTAACATAGATGACAGTGGCATTGCTCTTGAGTGTGCCGTCTTCATTGTACGCGCCGGAAGATGTGCCCTTTACCCAGCCGAATCCAGAGCGGTCATGTGCGGAAGATGTAACTTTAGTTTCCGCCGCTTTGGAAGTATCTTCTTTTCCGCTGATAATCGGAACAATCTTGATGGTATGACTGCCGGCTTTCAGGCCGACAGCATCGGCACGGAAACAGTTTGCATACTGACGGATTAACATGCTGTCGATTTGTTTTCCATCGGCATAGACGTTATAACCGGATGCGCCGGAAACTGCCTGCCATTCGGCATAAGCACCCTCGGCATAGCCGGCCGATGCGCTGACAGATACGGCAGATGTGCTTGCTGCCTTAGCGATGACTGCAAAATTTTCCGTCAGTACGGCAGCAGTCTGTGTTCCGCTGACACCAATCGGAGTGACAACGGCGGTGACTGCCAGCAAGGCAGCCAATGTTCTTTTCATGGAATTCAACTTCATAAAATGAAACCCCCTTCAGTTTCTGTAACGTGTTGAATTGTTTTGATTTACAGATTCGCCCCCATTATTTGCTTATCTGTATTTGCGAACGAAATGCAGTCTGGAATCTTCACAATTTTTCTATTTTTATTTTTTATCTCTCTGTTTTTTATTTGTGATAGAAATCCAAATCTGTATTACTGAGTATATTATATACCAAAAGTATTCCGGAATCAATTCAAAATCTGACACTGATTATTTCAAATCTGATTATTTTTTAACAGTTTATTCAAAAAATATATCAAAAACCGAAATAAATAGTAAAATCCCCTGATACGGCATCAGGGGAAACTGTTATTTTCGTTTGGTATTGCGATATTCTGTCGCGGTCAGACCGGTTTCTTTCTTGAAAGCTGTCATAAAATGATACATATTCGGATAACCGCATTGTTCCGCAATGACTTTGATATTCATATCCGTCTGGCGGAGCAGTTTCATCGCACTGCTCATGCGCAGATGAATCAATTCTGTCTGAATCGGCACTCAGAAATGCTGTTTGTATAGCCTCCGGTAATAACTGAT
>JAFUWP010000258.1 GCA_017483405.1 Oscillospiraceae bacterium
AAAAATCAAACCCCGAAAGAGGAAAATAAATGCAGATTTCACAAAAGCCCTCCGGCATATTATCTGCTCTGTTATCTAGTATAGCACACATTGCACAATTTGTCAAGTGTTTTTTCAGATTTTTTTGAAAAATAAAAGTGCGAATGTGTATTTTTCCGGCCTGAAAATTATCCGTTTTTACCCGCATTCGCACCAGCAGTTACGATAAATTAAATAAATTGTTCCGTCAGCACACCGGCATCCATCCGGAACAGCCTGTCCGCATACTGCGCGGCATCGGTTTCATGTGTCACCGCAAGCACGGCCGCGCCTGCACGGGCGGCCTCCTGCAAAAACGTGAACACAATCTCCGTGTTCTCATCATCCAAATCGCTGGTCGGCTCATCCGCAAGAATAATTTCCGGTTTCCGCAGAAATGCCCTTGCAATGGCCATCCTGCGGAGTTCTCCGCCGGAAAGCTCTGACGGCATGGCTTTCTGCAAATCCGCAATGCCAAGCTGTTCCATCAGATGCACGGCCTCCTGCTCAGGGGCATCTTCTCCGTAAAGCGTGTACGGCAGACTGATGTTTTCCAGCACATTCAGACTGTGCAGAGCCGTCTGCCCCTGCGGAATCACCCCGATGTGCTGATTCCGGAAACGTGACAGGTCTTTATCAGACAAAGTATACATATCAGTATCATTCAGCAGAATGTTTCCGGAAGTCGGGAGCATCAGTCCGGAGAGCATGTTCAGAAAGGTGCTTTTCCCCGAACCGGAACGCCCTGTCAGAATGGCAAATGTCCCCGATTCCAGCGTGAAATCTGTTTCCTGCACGGCGGCGAAACGGTTGGTATGTTTCATTTCACGAATAAATTCTTTTGTGATTTTTTCGGCTTTGAGTATCATGTTCAGTTCTCCCCTCTCAGAATCAGGGCTGTATCTATCCGGCTGATGCGGAAGGCAGATGCGGCGGCGGCGATACTGCCGGCGATGACGGAAACGGCCACAGCAGAAATCACATAGCCGATAATATTTCCGGTTTCCGGCAGAAGAAACGGCAGATTCAGCTGTTCTTCAATCAGCTGATTGCACGGCAGAATCACGAGCAGACCGACAGCAATGCCGATGACACTGCCGGCCAGACAGGTCAGCAGAGCTTCCTGCATGACGATGCCGGCGAGCTGATTTCGGGATGCCCCCATCACGCGCAGAACGGCGAATTCTTTTTTCCGTTCGTTGACGCTCATGGTGAAGGCAAGGAGCATAATCACGATGCCGAGCATCCAGACAACGGCAATCAGAATCCCGATGACATCCGAAACCCCTGCCAGACTGTCCGAGATGCCGGAAATCATTTCTTTTGTCCGGATGGCTTTTACTTTCTGGACATGAATATTAATATCATTGACGACATCTTCAACAGTATAGCCTTCGGCGACATTAATCATGACGCAGGAGACGACCTGTTCGGGGTCGATATTCTGGAAGGTATTCATCTTCAAATCCAGTGATGACTGGATTAATGCTTTGATAGTTTCTTTATTTGTGAATACGGCGGTATCGAAGCTTGTGCCGGTTTTATCGAGTTTGGCGGCAACATGGCATTCTTTTCCGTAGAATGTGACGGTATCTCCGACAAAGAGATTCAGATTATTGCCGACAACGACATCATATTTCTGCAAATCGTTTCCGTAGCTTTTTTTAATCCACGGCGTGATGGTGAAATCTGTATCGGGGTCGAAACCGATAATCTGCACGGCAGTCGAACAGCATCCGGAACTTGCCGAGGCCAGAAAGAACTGGGCGGAAACCTGTCCGATGCCCTCGCGTTCCAGAATTTTCTGATATTTATTATTATCCATATAGAAATAGCCTGTTGCGCCTTGCAGAACGATATTTTCCAGATTGGATTTTGTGGTTGCTTCGTAAGGGACAACCATAATATCCGCACCGAGTCGGGATTCGAGCGAATGCAGACCGGTTTTGAGGCTGGTTATCATGAGTGTACCGCCGAACACGGTCAGCGAGAGCAGAGCCGTCAGCAAGATGAGAATTGCCGTCCGGACGGGTTTTCCGGCGAGATTCCGGAACGGCAGGGATTTGGAAAGCTTCATGATGCAGATTCCTCTTTTCGATGGAGTATACCCGAAATCACTGCAAAGACTATCAGCAGAATACTGATAATCATGACTGCCGGTTTCATAACGGAATGGCATCGCATATCGGGCATCATGCAGAGTTTAATCAGATGATTCGGAACAGTTAATGTCAGTGCTGAAATCACTGCCATACTGATTTGCATTCCGGATTTTGTTTTTCCGTCTTTGAATACAAATGTCATGATACTGAGTATCAGCAGAACGATGCCCAGACCGAATACCGTCTGCTCTGCCCAGTGGCAGGCCATCCAGCTTCCGTCCTCTTTCGGGGCGCAGGCATGAAACAGAAATTTCGTTCCGAAACAGAGTACGGCACTGAGTACCAAAAGAATCCCATCTGAAATCAGTCCCAATTTTTTCATAAATACATCTCCTTAAAAAATCTGCTTTTATTCTATCATATTTTCTGATACAAGTCAATCATTCAGATAATAGCAGTTATTGATGATGCATTATCATCATAATTTCTATCTGACATCGGATAACGCTGATAAAAACTTTCATCTGCAAAATTTTCATCACGGATATGCGAAGGAAAATCGGCATCCGATTTCAGAAAATAATCTTCGGTCTGCATCTGCTTATTCCATGTGACATCTAAATTATAATACAATCCATCAATCCGGACGATATTCCATGCATGGAATTCCGTACTTCCGTCAGGGAGTCCGGCCGTTCCTGTGATGACTCTGACATCAATGCCCGATTCCTTCAGAAGCCGATACATCAGGACAGCATAGCCCTGACATACTGCCCTGTGATATATCAGTGCTCCGTAAGCTGTCGATTTCAGATGATAATGTTCATTCTTCTTGTGAATCAAATCATATTCGACTGTATCATAGACATACTCATAAATCTTTCTGATTTTTTCATATTCAGAAGTATTTTTTCTGAAATCCAGTTCTTTCAGAATCTCCTGAATCTTATCAGATACCGCCTGTTCCTGTTTGAGCGTGGTATAATAATCCGGTGTGATTTCTATCTGATACAGATAATCACTATCCTGTTTTTCATAACTGTAATGCATCTCATAACCGCCGTACTGATAAAACAGATAATCCCCGTCAGAAGGGGAATCCGTTTCTTCAAGCGCGTACTGCATCAGTTCACGGACGAGAATTCCAATATCCTGCATATTATCGCCGTGCGATGCGTAATTGATGATAATTTTGCTTGCATGATTCCGGAGCGAATTCCTGACCGATACAATCACATCATCCGCATTTGCGAAATAGACACTCAAATCCTGACGGACTTCATAATGCTTGTTCTGACGGCATCCCGTCAGAAGAATACAGAAAATCAGCATCAGACTGATGATTTTTTTATTTCTCATGTTTCGGTTTCCGTTTCCAGACGGCGACAGCATTGGAATTAACTAATAACTTATCAATCTCGATTCCTGCCGGACAGACATTCCGACAGGCAAGAGACTTTCCGCATCCTTCGTAGATATGCTTTTTATAAGTTTTGAACAGTTCTTTTTTCTGGGATTCCGGCAGAGCCGTCAGGAGTCTTGCAGTCGGTATCATCGCCGATATGCCGGAAAATGTTCCGCCTGTCCAGAAATTCGGACAGATTTCGAGACAGCATCCGCATTGCAGACATCTCGATGCTTCATAAGCCGTCTGAGAACCATTTGTTTTCGCATCTTCCGCGAACCATATCTGCATGGTTTTCAGATTCTCGAATAAAATACTCCTGTCTGTAATCAAATCCGCGATAACAGGAAATTTCCGGAGCGGTTCGATTCTGACTGTTCCGGCCTTGATGAATTCTTTCAGAGGGGTATCACAGGCGAGCCGTGGTCTGTTCTGAATCACCATAGCACATGCACCGCATTTTTTCTGAAGACAACTGCATTCCCATCTGACAGGATGTTCAATCTGCTGATTGAGTTCTGTCAGTGCTACTGCGACATTGGCAGTTTCATCCTCAGTCTGATAGTCATAACTTTCCCAGTGGGGCACATCTTCCGGATTCTTCCGGCGAAGGATTTCTAATTTCAGTGTTATCATGTATCAGCCCTCTTTTCGGGAATCGGCCGGAATGAAATCCGCACCTGATTGTTATCATCACATTCCGCAACAGTAGTTTTCCGGAAGGTTTCATCTTTATCGGGATAGTCTTCGCGATAATGCGCGCCGCGGCTTTCCCTGCGCTCCAATGCCGAACGGAGCATCGCTTCGGCTAACAAAAGCCGATTCTGTTCGTAAAATGAATATTCTCTCTGATTCGCCAGAACTTCCAGAGCATTCAGCTGATTCTGCAAAGTTTCCTGACTGCGGACAATTCCCAGACCGGAAAGCAGAATCTGACTGATTTCCTGAATCAGCACCGGAGAGGCCTTTTCCGGTACGGAAACGGAAACTTCCTGATTTTCTTCCATAAGGAATTCAGCTGTTTCTATGATAGTTTCAGCGGATTTTCTTCCGCCGTAGAGCGCACCGAGCATGGAATTTCCTCCGAGACGGTTCGCACCGTGATACTGACATGTACATTCACCGGCGGCATAGAGATTCCGGAGATTCGTCCGATGCTGTTCATCCGTATCAATACCGCCCATAAAATAATGAA
>JAFUWP010000259.1 GCA_017483405.1 Oscillospiraceae bacterium
GATGACCTCATGAAGATGTATTCGGCGCAGGCAGAAAGCGGCGGAAGTGATTCTTCCGGCAAGACCATGACTCCCGAAGAAATGATGAAAGCCTATATGGATGGCAGTATGTCTCAGGAAGAACTCATGAACATCTACGCGCAACAGCAGGGATTCTCTCAGGAGGACATGCAGGAAATGATGCAGCTCGCCGGCATGTCCGAAACTGAACTCGCTCAGAAAATGGATGATTATATGCAGAATCCCGAAGAAGCTACCCTTCTGGAACTCTATGACAGATATATTGCATCGGGAAGTTATGATTCCAATATGAGCACGTTCGGAGTTGTCAGCATGGACGCGCCTTCCAGTATCGAACTCTATGTTGACAGCTTTGAAGCAAAAGAATCCGTTCAGAAATGCATTGAAGACTATAACAAGGACAAATCCGAAGAAAATCAAATCGGCTATACCGATTATGTCGGTCTGCTGATGAGTTCCGTCACAACGATTGTGAATGTCATTTCTTATATCTTAATCGCCTTTGTTGCGGTTTCGCTGGTAGTATCTTCCATCATGATTGGTATTATTACTTACATCTCCGTTCTGGAGCGCACAAAAGAAATCGGCATTCTTCGGGCAATCGGCGCATCCAAACAGAACATCTCGCAGGTATTCAATGCGGAAACCTTTATTATCGGCTTATGTTCCGGCCTGATTGGTGTCGGCATGACGGAACTGATTCTGATTCCGGCCAATATCATCATTCATAAGCTTGCCGATACAGATGACATCAGTGCAATTCTCCCCTTTGTGGCGGCGATTATTCTGGTTATCATCAGTATTGTTCTGACGCTTATCGGCGGACTGATTCCGGCTAAGAAAGCCGCAACGAAAGACCCTGTCACCGCTCTGCGGACGGAATAAATTTTATTTTCTGCAAGCAATCCCCTGTCAGCTGACAGGGGATATTTTATTCATAAAAAATTAACATAAAATTCACATAAAAATCTGTAATCAGAAGCCCACTTCCGGTGTTATTACTAACAGAGAGGATGAAATACATCATGCATGACAAACTCATTACTTATCTGAAATATCAATGGCCTTTACTGCTGATTCTTCTGCTGATAATGATTAATTTATGTCTGGTGCTGATACTGCTGTTCACACCGGCAGAAAACAATTCTGCATCAGAACCCACACCCCAGACGATTCAGCAACTTTATGAAATCACAGACGGGCTTGGCGAAATGGAATCCGTCATGGATGTGCTGACACTTCACGGAAGTGTACAGTATTATGCCGATGACGAAAACTGGCTCTATTTTGAACAGATGGCCGGCGGTTTCCGTATGACACTCGGCAAAAATACAGATGCTGTTTCCTATCTGGAATATGAACAGAACGGCATCCGCTATACCTGCATTCAGGAGACACTCGGCTGTGAACTGGCTTGGGAAGATGAAAACGGCTATATGTTTTATTTATATTCTTCGATGGATGTGGACAGACTTCTGTATATCGCCTCACACTTACAGCTCCGGACGGAAAGCGGGGAAACTGCATGATTGCGCTGTTTCTGCATCAGCTCGGAACGCCGGCAGAAAAATCCAAATTCCGGAAACTCTATGAATTATACTGTCAGAACATGTACAGTGTCGCCTATCAGATTCTGAAAGATGCCTATCTTTCCGAAGATGCCGTGCATAATGCATTTCTGCGTGTTTCCGGCTGTCTGGACAGAATCGGCGCACCGGAAGAAAAATCTTCACGGAATTATCTGTTAATCATCGCACGGAATGAAGCTATCAGAATTTATCAGCAGAATCAGAAGCAATTCCCTGTCGAAGAATTTGAAGAAAATATTCCGGATTTACAGAACATCGAACTCGAAACAGAATCCAGAGAAGTCCGGAAACAGATTTTTGAATTAATCCGTTCTCTTGAGCCGATTTATGCCGATATTCTGATGCTGAAATTCCGCTATGAGCTGGAAGATGAAGAAATTGCCCATACACTGGGCATTACCATCGACAATGCCAGAGTCCGCCTGCACCGTGCCAGAAATAAACTCAAACGCAAGCTTTCGGAGGTGTACAAAAATGAATGATAACCAACTGAATCATCTGATTTCTGAAAGCCTGAAAACGGATGAAGATTTCTTTCCGGAAATCACTGAACAGCATACCTTTTCCGGAAAATTCAACCGAAATATGAAACTGATGCTCCGCGAGCAGGAATCTTCAATAATGCCTGTCAGAAACCGACATGCCCTGAAATGGTGGTTTGTGCTTGCGGCGGTGTTCCTGACAGTTTCGGCCTGTTCCCTGACGGCTTACGGCTCGAAGACGAATCATGTCCATTTCTTTGCGGATAAATTTTCAGAATATCAGCCTCTGGAAGAAATGGAAGATGATGCCCCTGCCAATGCCAAACTCGCTTACGATTTGGATGCCCTTTCCGAAAAATATGACAGCGGTGTCGAAATCGTCAACGGCGAACAGTATACCAGATTTTTCGTCAATCCGGAAACGAATACATTCTTTGAATTTTCCAGTTATCCGAAAATCTTTTTCCGATGGCATTCCGCGATAGAAAATCCGGAAACCATCACGCTCGGAGATAAGAATATTACATTCTTTACGGATAAAAATCAGATTCACTATGCGCTCTGGAGTGCTTCGGCGACAGTGTTTGTTGTCCGTTCGGATATGTCCAGAGAACAGATGCTTCAAGAGATAGATTCGATTCAAATCTATGAAATAGTTTAAAATTTAAGAAAAGAGGTTGATTTTTATGTTACATCAAAAAATCAGAAAGAGAATGGCTTTGTTTGTATCCTGTCTGCTGTTTGCCGGAGCTTGCCTGCCGGCTCATGCCGATGAATCCCTTGTGCTTGTCCGTGATGAGAACAATCAGATGCAGCTGATTACAGAATCTGACCCGTTTTCGGAATATACCAAGAATAATTATGCACATTATTCTTCTTGCTACCAAAAAGGCGAACACGGAGAAATCCTGTATACCATGCATCACAAGCTGACTCAGGTATGCTATGCCGTAACAGATGGTTCGGATATTCCGGAAGATTTTATTCATCCGTCATGGTGGGATGAAGATTCTCTGTTTCAGATGACTGTCGAGGAAATCACACCGGAACAGTTAGCTTATGATGATTTAACAGAATCTTATCTTGAATATTCCGAAGAATGCAAAGACTGGTTCAGCAAGTATCCGGAAGGTGCTCGGCTGTTCAGTATCTCCTACAGCTTTGAATATCGCCATCAGTGGGAAGCCCTCTCGAAAGAATTATCATTCCGTGACGGCATACTTGATGTGTTCTATCGCTGGGAGGACAGCTCCGGCACGGCGATGTGGGATGGTACTGAACTGTTCGCCTATACCAGAGAATACAGTGATTCTGTTGATGATAATACTTCCAGTATCTCCGGACTTACGGAAGAAGAAACGCAACAATTAAAAGAACATTGCGAAGAATATAGAGCTTGGCTCAAATCATGGAAAGAATGGCGGGAAACTATCGACACGGAAACCATGACCCCTGCCGAAATCGAAGCATCCAGAATCGCCGCCGGAATCGAATCCGAATATGATA
>JAFUWP010000260.1 GCA_017483405.1 Oscillospiraceae bacterium
ATGTTTGCACCGTAATGAGGGCCGTCAGATGCGCTCATAACCATGAAAGAACCCTTTGCGGCATCAGAGCCGTCAGATGCGATAACTCTGTAATCCACTGTCATATAAGGAACCCAGTCACCGACACCAAAGCCGAGCTTGTTTTCCAGAGCGGAAACGTCAGCTTCCAGATGCAGGTCAAAACCTTCGATGCTTTCATTACCGCCGGACATCGGAACAGGCTGGAAGTATACCGCAGATACGTTCAGGAATCCTGTTTCAATATCCTCGAAAATCGGGATTTCTGTAAAGCCTGCTTCACCATCCGGAGAAGGTGCATCAGCAGCGGCTTCGCTGTTGATTTCAGCATCAACGGCTTCAGCGGAAGTCACATCAGCTTCGGAGCTGTTGTCATCAGCCTGAGCCTGTGCAGCAGTTTCTGCAACAGATGCTGTATTTTCGGCTGTGGATGTAGATTCTGTATTGCCGCCGCAGGCTGTCAGGGACAGTGCCATAGAAGCGAGCAGTGCAATGCCAACTAATTTCTTTGTCATTGTTCATTTCCTCCTAAATCAATTCTGACAAATTTTTGTTAATGATATATCAGCCTGATTTGCATCAGGATGAAAGCTTATTTTTTGGCCGGTTTTGTCTTTTTCGGCTTTGGTTTGAGTTCATCTTCAAACTGTTCATCCGATTCGGTCAGGAAGTGAATTCCTTCGCCGATGCTAATCAGGAACGGAATCCCTGACCAGCATGTCGCCGCATAGATGAGGCCTTTGCCATACTTGCCAAGATAGAACTTGTGAATTCCGAGTCCGCCCAGCACAATCGCCAGAATACCGGCTTCTTTTCTGTTTCTGGAATTCCATTTCTGCATCACGAAAATCATGATGGTGATGAAAATCAGAATCAACTGCGGAATCAGCGTTTCCAGACAGGGATAAATTCCCAGTACATCAAACACGTTATTTGTCGGAATCAGGTTTGCTAAAATCGCCGGAGAAGTCATTGTCATGACATCACCTTCGATAAGTTCCTTGATGCCCGAACCTAAGAACGAAATCGACATTACAAACATCAGAATGCTTGTTCCTAAGAAGAACGGACGAATCGGGAGCTTGACGCTCAGGAATCGGATAGCTAAGAATACAAATACCAGTATCACACAGCCGACCGCAAAACCGCCCCAGACATATTTCGGGTCATCACTCAGAAGTGGCTGATAGAACAGAATCACTTCCGCACCCTCTCTGAATACGGCTAAAAATGCAGTAAATGCAAGTGTGAACACATTTCCGGTTTCGGCAGAAACTTTAATCTGTTCATCGATGTATTTTGTCCAAGCTTCGGATTCGGCTTTCGATACCATCCAGTTGCTGACGTAGAACAGCACCAGCACGGCAATCAGTGCCGTAATGCCTTCGATAATCTCCTGATTTGCACTGTTAGCGAGTTTCAGGAGACTTAACAGCCATGCACACAGGAAACTTGCGCCAATCGCCAGCACACATCCGGTGTAGACATATTTGAGCTTATCTTTATTGCCGGATTTCACCAGATAGGCGATAATTGCACCGACAACCAGAATTGCCTCCAGACCTTCGCGGACGATAATTCCCAGACAGGCGATGAAGGTAACCATTCCGCCGCCTCCGCCTCCGACACTGACAGCATTTGCTGACGGTGTGACAGAAGTGGTTTCTGCCTGTGTTTCGGGAACATCTTCCTGCTCTGCGGAAGTTTCTGCTTCAGTCACATCAGCAGATGCCGTATCTCCGCCGCGTGAAAGACCGCTTGTTCCGGTATCGCCAACACCATCCAGCTTATTCGCATCGGTATGGAGCATTTCACTGAGCTTGCTTAACTCGGTAAAAAATTCCTCTGTTGAACCGCCGTTTTTCGTAACGGTCTTACAGGAACTGAACTGTAATTCTACTTCTGTTTTTCGGCTTCCGGCGATATAGCCCATTGCAACACGTTCAAAGCCTGTTGTTTCGTAATATCCATAATACGCGGCATTGACTGCACCATGTGCCCCTGTGGCATCACCATTCTGATAGAGCACATCAGCGGCTTCAAGCACATCATCCATTGCATTAGCGACATCATTCCATGAAGAAGATGCCCCTCCGGAATTTTTATATTCATCCCATGTTGCGATATATTCTCCTGCCGCGGAAACGGTCAGTCCTGAGAAACAGAACAGCAGGAACATTATCGTCAGCATAAGCGCACTGACTGCATGGAAGGGACGTTTTTTTGTCTGCGCCATCTCCAGACCCTCCTCTGTGATTTTATTTTGTTTTTCCAGAAAATTCGCCATAAAGTTAGTAAAAACTAACCCTTATGGTAAGGAGGGACTGCCGCGGCATTCCGCCGGCAGCAGTCTCAATTATCTGAAATTACTGAGCAAATATCATACTACAGATAAATCCTACAATGTATATTTTAGCATAGTCTAACTGAAAAAGCAAGCAAAATCACAAGATTTGTGAGCTGAAACAAAAATTTCATATCCTGACAGAAGATATTGTTCACAACAAACAGAATCTTACTCGAAAAAAGTTAGCTGAGGTTTACATCACGGATGAATTTTCCGGTTCGTGCAGGCTGATGCAGATGCCTGCCAGCATCCAGAACAGCGGCGTCACCGTAATGCTCCCCGTACTGATGAACATCAGTATCAGATACAGGAGAACCGTGCAGAAAATACCGGTATGAAGCCAGTTATCTTCTTTACGGACGGCGATTCCTCCGCGGACAGCCGTCAGGACTGCCACCGCCAGAAACAGCAAAAGCATCGGGATGCCCATTGTTCCGGCGATTTGGAGATAATAATTTCCGCACCGGTCGAAGGTGTTCGGATTGGCAGTCACAATCAAACTCTGATATATTTGCGGATAGACAAGATTATCCTGACCACTTCCGGCAAGCGGATAACTCTTGATGATTTTCAGTGTACTGCTCCACAAATAGTGATATACATCCGAAATATTCTCGATGTCAAAAGTTCCGTTAGGATTATCGGAGGCATTTCTGACATAATAGCCGCTTGTTTCCAGACGATAGGAACTATCTTCCCACATCACACCGCCGTCATAGAAATAGATACCATCCGAAACGCTGGTTTCTCCCGATATTGAAGTATACATACCGTTCAGGGAAGGCGAAACGTAATTCCAGACCGTTCCCAGAATCATCCCGATAAGCGCAATCACCAGACAGCTGACAGCTTTCTTTCCGGATTTTTTTATCAGGATGCAGATAAGCCAAATCACAAACGCGAGAATGATACCAATTACTCCGGCGAGGCACTGTGTCCGGATGGCAGTCAGAGAAAAACAGAAGATGCAGATATAATTCAGAAGTTTCCGTTTCGGATTCTCAGTGGAAACAGCCTCCAGAAGTGCTGGAATCAGCAGAACAGAAAGCATCACTCCCAGAGAAATCGGACTGCCTGTCAGTCCGGACGGCAGATAGACATTGAATATCAGCATCGGTTCAAGGCTCTTATAATAAGATGGAAATCCTAAAGGCAGCATTTGCAGCAGACTCCAGAAACATTCCGCAAGACCGAGCCATAACATGCCGTGCAGGAGTTTCAGGCGGTTATCATCCGTGCCGAGCTGCGCGCCAAGCAGAAAGAATCCTCCGTAAAACAGCATGGACAGCCAGCCTTCGCTTCTGCCGTCATCACCGAATATCGAAATCAGATAATCATAAGAATTATAAAAGCTGACGAGTCCCCATATCAGCATACCTCCCAGCAGACAGGCCGGAAGAAATAATTTCTTCGGGGTTTCGGATTTCATAAATCCGATAAAGACAAACACAATCGCAAATACCCCTGCGATGGAAAGTGCCATCCCTGGTACGCTGTAGACTTTGAAAAATTCCAGAGGAATACAGAACAAAGGCATCAGAATCAGAAAACCAAGCAGAATTTTCAGATTATACTGATAATAGCTTTCGGGTGTCATATTCAGGATAAAATTAGATTTTTCGGTTGTTCCGAAAATCGTTTTGGCCGTTTTCGGCATAGAAATCACTCCTTAAAAAACGGGACGGCAATCGCCGTCCCTGATGTAATGTGTTTACTTTGCATACTCTGCAACTCGGCTTTCACGAATCAGATTGACTTTAATCTGACCCGGGTATTCCATTTCATTTTCAATCTGCTGGGCAATCTGACGGGCAACGAGCACCATTTTTTCATCACTGATGACATCCGGCTGAATCATAACACGGATTTCACGGCCTGCCTGTACTGCATAGCATTTTTCAACACCCTTGTAGGATGTACAGATTTCTTCGAGTTTTTCCAGACGCTTGATGTAACTGTCATAGTTTTCACTTCTTGCGCCAGGACGCGCCGCAGAAATGGCATCGGCGGCCTGTACGATACATGCGATAGCTGTCCGCGGTTCGACATCATTGTGATGTGCCTCGATAGCGTGGAGCACTTCGGCATTTTCGTGACATTTCCGGCAGACATCCACACCGAGCTGAACGTGAGAACCTTCCATTTCGGAAGTCAGTGCCTTGCCGATGTCATGCAGAAGTCCGGCACGTTTGGCAAGATTCACATCCACGCCGAGTTCTGCGGCGAGTACGCCGGAAAGCTGGGCGACTTCAATGGAATGTGTCAGAACATTCTGCCGGTAGCTGGTTCTGAATTTGAGACGGCCGAGCAGTTTAATCAGTTCATGATTCAGGCCGTGAACATTGGTTTCCAGAACGGCGCGTTCGCCTTCCTGTTTGATTTTGTGTTCGACTTCGCGTTTGGCCTTTTCGACCATTTCTTCGATACGGCTGGGATGAATCCGGCCGTCTGAGATGAGTCTTTCGAGGGCGATTCTGGCAATTTCGCGGCGCACTTGGTCAAAGCATGAGAGCGTGATAGCCTCCGGCGTATCGTCAATAATCAAATCCACGCCGGTGAGGGTTTCGAGTGTGCGGATATTGCGTCCTTCTCGTCCGATGATTCTGCCTTTCATCTCATCATTTGGCAGAGCCACAACGGAAACAGCGGCCTCGGAAACTTGGTCAGAGGCGCATTTTGCGATGGCCAGAGAAACATAGCTTCTTGCTTTTTCTTCGCATTCTTCCTTGAGCTGCTGTTCATAAGAAGAAATCTTCACGGCTTTTTCGTGAATCAAATCTTCTTCGAGGGTTTTGAGCATATATTCTTTTGCCTGTTCGCGGGTAAATTCCGAGATGCGTTCGAGTGTGCTCAACTGTGCCTGACGGATGGTTTCGGCTTCTTCTTTCAGATTTTCAACGGCCTTGATTTTCTCCTGAAC
>JAFUWP010000261.1 GCA_017483405.1 Oscillospiraceae bacterium
CAGAACCAAAAGCCGCCTTTACAGATGTTTCCGCACAGGCCGGCAAGCCCGTGCATATCGCGCTCGAAAACGTGACAGCATCGGAAATTTCGTATCAGTGGACAGTCGGAGAGGAGAAAATTGCAAATAATTCCGACAGCTATACCCCTACAGAACAGGATTTTGAAAAAATGATTTCCTGTACCGTCACCGCGGACGGAAAAGAATATTCTGCTTCGATGTATTTCAGTGAACTGCCCGTTGTCTATGTCAATACCAATGACGGTCAGGACATCACCAGCAAGGAAGAATACGTGCAGGGGACATGCTCGATTCAGGGCAACAGCGAATTTACAGACGAAACTCAGCTCTATACCGGAGATATTAAAATCCGCGGCAGAGGTAACTATACTTGGGAACATCCGAAAAAGCCTTACAAAATCAAGCTCGATACGAAAACTGACCTGTTCGGTATGGGTGCAAACAAGCATTGGGTTCTGATTGCTGAATATGTTGACCCTACTCATGTCAGAAACGGCGTGATGCCCAGTATCTCCGAAACGCTCGATATGGAATATACTGCCAATAATCAGCCTGTTGTTGTTGTCCTCAACGGCGAATATCACGGCTTGTATCATCTGAGCGAAAATGTCAGAATCGGCAAGGAACGCGTCAATATCTATGACTGGGAAGATACCGCCTCCGATATTGCAAAAGCCGTCTACACGGCCGAAAAAGCATCCGGCATGACCAAAGACCAGAGAGATGAACTCGAAGACCAGCTTGTCGAAAATCTGGAATGGGTCACTTCCGGAATATTCTCCTATAATAACAAAACCTATCAGGTGAGCGATTATATCACCCTTCCCGAAGGCATTGACGGCGGTTATCTGCTCGAATTAGATACTTATGATGCCTATCATACAAAACAGGTTTCCGATTTTGAAACAACCGGTTCTCAGCCGGTGCAGTTCAAAAGTCCGGAATATGCCGTTACCAATTCCGAAATGTATAACTATGCAAAAAATTATATCCAGAATTTTGAAGATGCTGTCAGCTCCGATGATTTCTATCTCGATGATACGCATTATTCCGATTTGTTCGATATGGATTCCCTCGTAAAATACTGGATGATTCTCGAACTGACTTCCAATTCTGACGGAATGCGTTTCAGTAATTATATGTATAAAGGTTTCGGAAGTATCTTCAAGATAGGCCCTGCATGGGATTACGACTGGACTTGGAACGCCGGCTACACCGTCCCCACAAATGAATGGTGGACTTCGCAGACTTACTATAACGAATCCGTTCACTGGTATCAATATCTGGCGAAAGACCCGTATTTCATCACAAAGGCTTATGAACTCTATCAGGCACATCAGGCCGAATTCGCCGAAATCTATGCCGATGGCGGAAAAATCGACAGCTATGCCGATAAAATCGAAACCGCCGCGCTCGCCGATACGCAGAAATGGCATTCCGGCACGGACTGGGCGGAAGAAGTTTCCAAAACAAAAACTTATGTGAAAAATCGCTATGAATGGATGGATTCTCAGTTTACCAGCCCTGAAACTCTTGCCGCATCGCTCGGCTATCAGGCATCCGATAATCTGGAAATCAGCAGTATTTCCCAGCAAGACGGAAAACTTGTCATCACTGCCGAAACAACAGCCGTTTCTGCTGAAACGGTTACGTTCCATGTGAACGGCAAATTCGCCGGCGAAGCTAAGATTCAGGATGATTTGTCCGCATCTATTGAAGTTTCCCCCTCTCTGCTCGAAAAAAGCAGTACGGCACTCAATACCGTGCAGATTCGTGTCAAAGATGCAGGCGGCAATTATCTGAAATCTGCATCGACAGGCAGAAGCAGCCGCTGGAATCCGTGGGAACAGATAACTTCTTCTGATGGCGATGTGTACTCGAATTTCAAGACATTTACTGCCGATTATACTTCTCTCATAGAATAAGCCTACAATGCTGATGATGTCAGAATTTTACAGGACTATCTGCATGGCAGAAAAGTCACCATTCCGGATGGAAAAGAGTATGACCTCAACGGTGATGGTATCTGGAATATCTACGATTTGATTCAGCTCAAAAAAATCCTGATTCAGAAATAAGATAAAAAACATCCGTGAAGAATCACTTCTTCACGGATGTTCTGTTTTCTGAAACCGTTTCAGAACTGCCTGCGCACACAGTCCGGTGAACAGTCCGGCTATGCTCCCTGAAAGTATCAGAACAGGCAGATAAGAAATTACTGCCGTTGTCTGCATTACCGCCATAGCCGACAGTATCTGCCCGATGTTGTGAAGCATTCCGCCTAAAATAC
>JAFUWP010000262.1 GCA_017483405.1 Oscillospiraceae bacterium
ATTTCACGAAAAAGAATCCTAAGCTTCTCTATGTCATGACCGGAGAAAATATGCCCAGCATCGAGGATGCAATTATTACTGCGTTTCTGAATCTTATCGGTTTTGATATTGTCTTTCTTGTGCCGACAGGCTATCAGTGTGTAGAAAGATTCTATCAGAAAACCATGCTGGAAGAACATCAGACAGGTGAATATCTATATAATATCAAACTGCCGAATTTGCAGAAATATGCCGGAAAACCGGTCAAAACAAATCCGTTCAGCAATTTATTTAAAAAAAGGAGTTAATTTTTTATGGCTATCAATTTAAACAATAACAACGTGAATCTTCAGAAAACAGATGATGCAAATGTTATCACGACACAGGTGGCATCCTCACAGGTGACAAGCATCGAACCCGTTCAGCAGTATGACATCGTTGCTGACAAGGAACAGCTCGTCCAGAATATGGATATGCAGAAAATTGATGAACTTACCAGTCAGATTGATATTTCCGATATGGGTACTATCGTTTCCTTCGGTTCAGAAGCCGCCGAAGAAATTTCCAAAGCATCCGATACTGTCCTGAATAACATGAGCCTGACTCAGCTCAATGAAACCGGCGAAGTGATGAAGGCATTATCCAAAATCATGGAGCAGTTCGATGTTGATGAACTCGAAGAACCGAAAGGCTTACAGAAGTTATTCAACAGAGCACAGGCACAGCTTGAAAAAATCCTCAAGAAATACAATAACATGGGGGGCGAAATCGACAAGATTTATGTCCAGCTCCGTCAGTATCAGGATGAAATCCGAACTTCCAACAAGAAGCTCTCCACCATGTTCGATGCCAATGTGAATTTCTATCACGATTTGGAAACCTACATCTATGCCGGCGAACAGGGATGCAAGGAAATTCAGGCCGCTATCGACCAGACACAGGCCGAAATGCAGTCAACCGGCAATCAGGATTTGCAGTTCCAGCTGACATCCTATCAGCAGGCACTTTCCCTTCTCGAACAGCGCGTACAGGATTTGAGAACTGCCGAAGTTGTTGCTATGGAATCCATTCCGATGCTCAAAACAATGGAATTTTCCAATTATAATTTATACAGAAAAATGGAATCTGCCATCATCATCACACTGCCGGTATTCAAACAGGCACTTGCACAGGCCATGCTCCTGAAACGGCAGAAGATTCAGGCCGATGCCATGTCCGAACTCGATAAGAAAACAAATGAAATGCTCATGAAAAATGCGCAGAATACTGTTGACCAAGCGAAAGCGACTGCAAGACTGGCCTCCGGTTCTTCTATCCAGATTGAAACCCTCGAAAATGCATGGAAAACAATCACCTCTGGTATCGCCGAAGTTCAGCAGATTGAAGCCGATGCCCATAAAAAACGTCAGGAAGACCAAGTCCGCTTACAGGCTATCAAGAACGATTTCAACAAGAATTATCACGTTCCGGATAAAAAATAATGATTTACAACTATCGGAAAGCCCTGTCTGTTACGGCAGGGCTTTCTTCATGAAAGCGATGTGAGAGTATCATGAATGAAACAGAAATCAGAAATCAGATAATCTTAAAACTATCCGAAATCGAACAGCAGGAACATGTCAAAGTCCTTCATGCTGTCGAATCCGGTTCACGGGCATGGGGCTTCGCCTCCCCCGACAGCGATTTTGATG
>JAFUWP010000263.1 GCA_017483405.1 Oscillospiraceae bacterium
CGTGATGCTGAAATCCACGAGTTCAAAAACGGATGCCTCCGGACGGGAGGTATCTTCTTCCCAGTAGAGGTCTGTATTGATATGATAAATCCAGAGACTGCAATTTTCCTGTTTTAATTTTTGATTTAATTCTATCACGAACTTGCGGTTTTCAATATCGAAAATTCTGGATATACACAAGGCAATGACTTTATGACCGTATTTCATGCAACTTCCCCCCTGAATCTCTGTAATGTTTGATATAATATTATAACATATTTTCAGAGATTTGTCAAATCCTGATAAAATTTTATTTTTCTCAAAAAAAGTACAGTTTCCGGAGAAACTGTACTTATCAGGAATTATCAGGCTTTCACGAGGGAGGATTCAATTTCCTCGGCACGGGCGAGGGCAGTATCAATATGACTGCAAAAATTCTCTTTTCCGACACGTTCGATAAATCCGGCCTTTTCCATCAGATGCATCGGCTGTTCGTTGACATGGGAGAACACGGCCTTGATATGATGATGTTCGCATCTGTCGATGATGCAGGAAAGCCATTCCACACCAGTAGCATCGATTGCCGGAACATTCCGCATCCGGATGACAAGCACATCAATATCGGTATCATCGAGCAGATATTTATACTTATCGGCGGCGGCGAAGAACATAGGCCCGTTGATTTCATAAACGCGTGTTTTTTCGGGAATCTTCTTGAGCAGAATGTTATCAGGGTCAGTATCTTCATCATCGACATCAATCCAAGCATGAGCTTCGGTCACATCGGCCATACGCTTCATGAACAGCAGAGCCGCCAGCACCAGCCCTGCCCCGATGGCTACCACCAAATCAAAGACAACGGTCAGAATCAGCGTTACGAACAGTACGGCAATATCACTTTTCGGCGCGGTTTTTATCATGTTCCGGATGTTGCGCCATCCGCACATATTGTAAGCCACAATGAACAGAATCGCCGCGATAGTCGGCATCGGAATCATAGAGGCATACGGCATCAGCACAAGCAGAATCAGCAGAACGACTACAGAATGTACCATGCCGGCAACCGGAGTCCGTCCGCCGTTCTTGACATTAGCGGCCGTTCTCGCGATTGCGCCTGTCGCCGGAATCCCTCCGAACAGCGCAGAACCGATATTCGCCGCACCCTGCGCGATAAGTTCCATATCGGAACGATGCTTTGAACCAATCATGCCGTCCGATACGACACATGATAACAGCGATTCCACCGCCGCGAGCACGGCAATCGTGAACGCATTCGGCAGAAGTGCCTTGACTCTCACCAGCGATACCGCCGGAATGCTGAAATGAGGCGGTGCGGAGGAAATCGTATACAAATCCCCGATGGTATTCACCTTCATGCCGGAAAGCTTCACCACGGCCGAACATACCAGCACGGCAATCAGGGAGGCCGGAATCTTTTCGAGCTTCTTCGGCCAGAGAATCAGCACGGCCAGCGATAACAAGCCAATCAGAAAGGCCTGTAAATTGAACGTATCCAGACAGAGAAAGACTTCTTTGAGCTTATCCATCGTTTCGACAGGCGATTCACGGAACGTCAGGCCGAGAAAATCCTTTATCTGCCCGATAACGATAGTCACAGCGATACCGAATGTAAATCCGGCGGTAATGGTATTCGGGATATATTTAATCAGACCGCCGAACCGGCAGAATCCCATAATCATCATCATGATGCCGGCCATGACGGTAGAAATCACAAGGCCGTCCATGCCTTCGGATGCGACAATTCCGGCGACAATGGTCGCGAATGCCGCTGTAGGCCCTGCAATCTGGACACGGCTTCCGCCGAGAAGGGAGACAATAAATCCGGCAACAATCGCGGTATACAAGCCCTGTTCCGGCCCGACTCCCGATGCTAATGCCAATGCTATCGACAGGGGGAGCGCGATGACGGCGACAATCACGCCGGCGGTGACATCCTTCGCGAACTGCGCACCGGAATACTGCTTCATGACCGAGAATAATTTCGGTTTGAGTTTTTCTTCCGTCTTTTGTTTGACTGTTTCTTCCATAAATGCAATCCTCTTTTCAGTAATAAAAATTTTTCAGAAACGTGTTCATTATACAACGAAATCGGGAAAATTGCAAGATATTTCCGGAGATTTTCTGAATTTTGTAGAATTGCCTATTTTTGCGCTTTAAGTTCATAAAATATGATATAAATTTATCATATAGAATTATGATATACAAAATGATAAAATTGCAGAATTTCCTTGCATTTATGACAGAGTTATGCTATAGTCATCCTACTTGAAATTGATATGAAGATGTGATATAATAAAATTATGAGTAAAAGTGTAGATTTGAGGGAAGC
>JAFUWP010000264.1 GCA_017483405.1 Oscillospiraceae bacterium
CCTTTCTTATTTTTGCAAAGCCGTTTCTGAAAACGGCGGTCTTTATCTGTTGTCTAACTTCTAGTATACCACATTCTTCGCCACAAAGAAATGAATAATAAGTTACAATTTGATAACAATCTGTTGTATTTTTGATACTTTTTGGATTTTGGGAAAAAATATACATTTTTAAAATGCAGGCAATTGACAATTCTGATAAAATATGCTATACTGAAATCACAGAAAGGAGCTGAAATTTTTTAATGACACAGCATATATTTTCATCCGCAGAAATTTTTCTGCCTGACTGGGAGCAGGTCTGTCCGGAAACGTGGAGCGTTATCGCATGTGACCAGTTCACCAGTTCGCCGGAATATTGGGAACAAGCCGGAAAGCTTGTCGGAGATGCGCCGTCTGCGCTGAATCTGATTCTTCCGGAACTGTATCTGGAACAGTCCGGTTTGCAGGAAAGAATTGATAAAATCCATGATACTATGAAAAACTATCTGGAACAGGGATTTCTGAAAGCTTATGACAATGCAATGATTTATACCGAACGCGTTCAGAGCAATGGTGTGCTGAGAACAGGTATTATCGGCAAGATTGATTTGGAAGCTTATGATTATCATCAGGGGAGTCAGTCACCCGTCAGGGCAACAGAGGCGACCGTACTGGAGAGAATTCCTCCGAGAATGCAGGTCAGGGAAGATGCACTGCTGGAACTGCCTCATATCATGATATTAATCAATGATGAGCAGAAAACAGTCATAGAAACCTGCGTAACGCAGAAACCCGAAATGCAGCTTCTTTACGATACGGATTTGATGCTCGGCGGAGGGCATGTTTCCGGCTGGCTCATGAATGAAGTTCAGCAGGAGGCATTTCAGGAAAGATTGCAGAATCTTCTGAAAGATGCCGGAAATCTTCAGTTCGCGATGGGGGACGGCAATCATTCGCTGGCAACTGCAAAGGCTTGTTATGAGAAATTAAAGCAGGAACATCCGGAGGAAGATTTCAGTCAGCATCCCGCGAGATATGCTCTTGCAGAACTTGTGAATCTGCACAGTCCTGCGCTGGAATTTGAAGCGATTCATCGGATTGTAACAGAAACCAATCCGGCGCATCTTCTGGATTATCTGACAAAGAATCTGGAACTTTCAGAACATCCGGCAGAACAGGAAATTGTCATCCTACAGGGAACGGAACAGAAAAAATATTACATTCACAAGCCCTGTTCCGCGCTTGCAGTGGGCAGTCTCCAGAATCAGCTGGATAAATATCTAAAACAGTATTCCGGAAAGATTGATTATATTCACGGCATTCAGACAGTCGCACAGCTTGCGCAGAAGCCGGACAGCATCGGATTCCTGCTCCCCGATATGGATAAGAATTTATTATTCTCCGGTGTGGAAAAAGACGGTGTTCTGCCAAGAAAAACCTTCTCAACCGGTCACGCAGAAGATAAGCGATATTATATGGAATGCAGAAAAATCAGATAAAAATAAATTTTTTTCAAAAAATTTCAAAAAAAGCTTGATTTCTGAAAAGAAATATGCTATAATATGATTATGCTAATATGCTGAAGATGTGAAAAGACCGGAACAAAATCCGGTCTTTCGTTTTGCAGTACAAAATCAGGAAAGGCAGGTAATGGCATTACATGAAACTGAAAAATTCGGCAGTACCGAACAGAAAATCTATGATTTGATTGCTCCTGTTGTCAATGAACTGGGCTATCTGGTCTGGGATGTGCGCTATGAAAAAGAAGGCGCATCTTGGTATCTGCGCATTTTCATCGACAGCGAAACCGAAACCGTCAGCATCAACGACTGCGAAAAAGTCACCAACCCCGTCAGCGATTTGCTGGACGAAAAAGACCCTATCGCACAGAGCTATATTCTGGAAGTCAGCTCCCCTGGTCTGGAGGCCGACCTTATCAGAGAAAGCCATTTTGATGCCTGCATCGGCTGCGAAGTCCGTGCCCGCGGATTCCGCGATTTCGAGAATGGAAATCGCGAAGTTATCGGTACGCTGACCGACTGGAACAAAGAGTTCATTACTTTGCAGACTCCGGAACAGACACTCGAACTTCCGTTTTCAGCACTGACATTCGTCAAACTGTATTTTGAATTTGATAATTAATTTTACTGGAGGAATCAGAAAAAATGGACAGCAAGTTCTTTGAAACTCTGGCTGCACTCGGCACTGAGAACAGCCTCGATACTGAAGTTATGATTGAAACCGTCAAATCTGCCATGCAGAAATCCGTACAGCGCATGTATCCGGAATGCAAGGAATCTATCCGCGTGGATATTGACCCCGAAAAGAAGATTTTTGATGTCTTTCTTCTTCAGCATGTTGTGGATGATGAACCTATCAATCATACAGAAATCAATATTGATGAAGCAAAGGCAATTGACCCGAGCACGTATGTCGGCGCGGTTCTGGAACATAAGCTTGATATTTCCAAATTCAGCCGTGCATCCGCACAGTCTGCGAAACAGTCCATCAAGGGCGATTTGAGAGACATCAACAGAGACAGAATTCTTGATAAATTCCTTTGCAAGGAAAATGATATTATCACCGCGACTGTTATGCAGGTAGAACCTGGCAGAGGTTCTGCAACACTGATGTATGACAAGACAGAATTATATCTGCTCCGTCAGGAACAGATTCCAGGGGAAGAACTCAAAGAAGGAATGCAGATTAAAGTCTATGTCACCGGCATCGTCAACCGGAACAAAAAGCCGATTATCAAGCTTTCCAGAGTTCACAGAGATTTGGTCAAGAGACTGTTTGAACTCGAAGTGCCGGAAA
>JAFUWP010000265.1 GCA_017483405.1 Oscillospiraceae bacterium
GATAAATAGACTGCCGTAAGGTCTTTGCGTTCGGGGAGCATACCTTTATAATAAGACTGCGGCAGTTCTTCTTTCCGGCGATATTTTTCATACGTCTGCACCGCCGCGAGCAGTTTTGCCTGCGGAATGCCGGCCGGCCGGATTTCCTGTACGAACATTGTCACGTAAGTTCTTCCGTTATACGCATTTGCATTGAGTGTCACCAGTATATGATAGGCATTTCCGGCGATGATGCCTGTCTGTTCCGGCGATTTCCCGAAATACATCGCCTTGTAGGTCTGCCCGAACAGTCTGACTGTCAGTCTGGTATGTGTTCCGCTGGCAGTCGGCAGAATCTCCTGCACAACGGCATGTTCTGCCAGAAATACGGGTTCAGGATTTTCCGCACCGAACGGCGCGAGTGCTTCCAGACTCCGGACAGTTTCCGGATTCATGAACTCCGGTTGCAGGGTACAGACGGCATCGCTTTCCATGAAAGGCATCTCCGGATAAAATTCCGCAGCATAGGCCTGCATACGCTCCCGAAATGCCGGAATATTTTCTTCTTTGAGCGTGAATCCGCCTGCCGCCGGATGACCGCCGAATTTTTCCATCAAATCGGCGCAGGCCGTCAGCGCACTGAATACATTAAATACGCCGAAACTTCTTGCAGAACCGTGTCCCATACCATTCTGGATGCTTATCATAAAACACGGTTTTCCGTACTGTTCCTCCAGACGGGATGCCACGATGCCAATCACACCGGAATGCCAGTCTTTTCCGGCGAATATCAGCACTCTGTCATAAATCATCTCCGGATGCTCCTCAATCTGCTGTTCAGCTTCGCGGAGAATCTGCTGTTCGCACTCTTTGCGCCGGATGTTGATACTATTCAGATGCTGTGCGAGCTGAACGGCTCGTTCGGGATTTTCTTCCAGAAGAAGTTCCACCGCGAGTTTCGGAGATTCCAGTCTGCCGGCGGCATTAATCCGCGGCGCGATGGTGAATGCCACATTCACGGAATCCAATGGTTTTTCTGCAAGTCCGCTGACTTCGCGCAGTGCCCGAAGTCCGGCACGTTCGGTATTTTCCAGATAGGCAAGCCCTCTCTGCACCAGAAATCTGTTTTCTCCGGTCAGGGGCACAACATCCGCAATCGTTGCGACAGCGGCCAAATCGCCGAACTGTTCCATAGCCATCTGCGTATCTCCGCCGTTCATGGCCGCTACCAGCAGAAGGGCGATGCCTGCACCGCAGTAATACCGATAATGTGAATAATTATCCTTCCGGTGGGCATCCACAACCGCGAGTGCCTCCGGAAGTACCTCTCCTGCCTGATGATGGTCAGTAATCACCAGTTTCATACCCAGTTCCCGAATGAATTCCGCTTCTTCCACGGCGGAAATCCCGTTATCAACAGTAACAATCAGTTCCACACCGTCATCATGCATTTCGCGGACGGCCTGCATGTTCAGCCCATAGCCTTCGCTTCGCTCCGGAATCCGCCATGTCACATTCGCCCCGATTTCTGAAAGAAACGAATACAGAATCACGGTAGACATCACGCCGTCACAGTCATAATCCCCATAGATGCAGATACGTTTTCCGTCATCCACGGCCTGATTGATGATTTCCGCGGCATCTTCCATATCGCAGAGTTCAGACGGTTTGCTTAGTGCCTGACATCCCATAAACTCCACCGCGCTTTCGATGTCTGCATAGCCCTGCGATACCAGCACGGTACAGCACAGTGCTGACAAATCGCTTTTGCTCTGCAATCTGGCGGCGGCGGACGGGTCAGGACTGCCGATATTCCATTTTTTCATATCTGCCTCCCTAAACAAAGAAATTTATTTTTTTATTATAACACTTTTTGTCATAAAATGCAAGTGCTTACCGGCATATTTTTTTATTTTTACGAATTTCAGAAAAAGACTTGACAAATCCGGAAAATTATGCTATAATATACAATGTTGAAAGTTTGGAGAGATGTCCGAGCGGTTTAAGGAGCTAGTCTTGAAAACTAGTGATACGGCAACGTACCGTGGGTTCGAATCCCACTCTCTCCGCCATGCTGAAAAGAACGGTTCGCCGTTCTTTTTTTATTTTTCCGTCTCCGGCACGGAAAACAGAAAGCCGTCCGTTTCCGGACGGTTTTCTGCATTTGCATTTTTTAAGAAGCTTTCGGATGCGGAGAATCCTGCAAAGCATCATAGCCATGTTCGTTCGTTCTGACTTTGACAACATCTTCCACATCATAGATGAAGATTTTTCCGTCTCCGATGTTGCCGGTATAAAGGGCTTTTCTGGCGGCTGAAAGAGCCTTTTCCACAGGCACGGCCGTGATGACTGCCTCGACTTTGACTTTGGAATGCAGTGAAGGCAGTTCCTGCTTGACACCTCTGTAATAAGCAGTATGACCCATTTGTGTACCATAGCCGAGCACCTGTGTGACCGTGATGCCGTCAATGCCGACTGCGGCAAGACTTGTCTGTAATTCTTCGAGCTTGCCAGGTTTGCAGACAATAGAAAGTTTTGTCATCTTTGCACCGGAATGCTGTGCAGATTCCCGTCTGGTTTCCGTGATGACGGGAACAGCTCCGGTATCACTGAGTTTATCCGCATCCGAACCGAATACATGACGGACTTCTTCGCTGTCCACATCATGACGGGCGGCCTGACGGCTTACCTGTAACATAGTATCAGCGGCCGGAGCAAAATCGGCATAAGAACTCGAAAGTCCATGCTCGGTGAGGTCAAGACCGATGATTTCTTCTTCGGCAGTGGCTCTGATGCCAAGTGTTTTCTTGATAATCATGAAAGTCGCTGTAATCGTGAGAGCTGTCCATACGCCAACCGTGAGAACTGCGAGACATTGCAGGCCTAACTGATGGAATCCGCCTCCGTAGAACAGACCGCTGATAGTATCATTTTCAGGAACGGACGTTGTCGCAAACAGACCAACTGCCAGCGTACCCCAGATACCATTGCACATGTGAACTGCAACTGCACCGACAGGGTCATCAATATGAAGTACATAATCCAGAAGCCATACACCAAAGACAACCAGCAGTCCGGAAACGATTCCGATACATGCCGAACCAAGAGCATCCACAACATCACATCCGGCAGTCACGCCGACCAGACCGGCGAGAGAGGCATTCAGGCACATGGAAACATCGGGCTTGCCATATTTTACCCATGTGAAAATCATGCAGGTGAACGTAGCAACCGAAGGCGCGATTGTTGTTGTCACGAAGATGCTTGCCAGCTGTCCGCCGGAAACAGCGGCCGCGCCGTTGAATCCATACCAGCCGAACCAGAGAATAAAGCATCCCAGTGCGCCGATTGTCAGGTTATGGCCTGGAATTGCCTTAACTCCGATAACTTTTCCGTCTTTGTCTTTCTTGAATTTGCCGATTCTTGCGCCTTCGACAGCCGCGCCAATCAGTGCGGAGATACCGCCGACCATGTGAATTGCACAAGAGCCTGCAAAATCGTGGAAACCTAACTGCGCCAGCCAGCCGCCGCCCCAAATCCAGTGTGCTTCAATCGGATAGATAACACAGGAAATCACCGCAGAATAGATACAATAAGATATAAATCTGGTTCTTTCTGCCATAGCACCGGAAACGATAGTCGCTGTTGTGGCGCAGAATAC
>JAFUWP010000266.1 GCA_017483405.1 Oscillospiraceae bacterium
CGCAACGGCTTTATCCGGAAGGTTATGGGCGATATATGTTTCTGTTGCGGCAGTGGATTCATTGACGGTACGGCGGATTTTTCCAGTCCCGTCCTCATCGAATACGCCTAAAGGAAGTGTCAGAATCCGGCGCATCAGACGGCTTCTCATATTTGCCTGCACTCGGAATGCGGCAATATGTGTACAGAACAATGCCGCAATATAGAGCAATAACGCAAGAACTGTAATTCCGACCGCCTGCCATGCGACCGCCGGAATCTGTGATAATGATTCTCCTCTCACGGCAATGCGTATCATCTTCCAGATGTCATAAAACGGGAACAATCCGGCAAAAGCACTCAATGCCGCTAGAATGCGTCCGACTGTAATGAGATGCCGGAAGTTTCCGGCATATTCATTCAAGATTTTCATAAGATTCGGGTTATTTTCTGTTTTCATGCAGATTCTCCTTTTGGTTAATTTAAGCTAACTTACAGAGATAATGATTCCTGATTTATCATCTGAATATTATAAATTGGTTATCTGATATTTTTTGATTTTTCGGATGCGCTGTCTTTTTTCAGGATATATAATATCTCGATACAAGTTAGCTGTCGCTAATTTATTATAGCACTGTTATTTGAAAAAATCAAGTCTGTGTTTCATCATTTTACAAGAATCAGTCCTGATGATACAGAATTATCTCCAATGTGACCGGATTTCTGAAAATAATATAAGTTTATCTCCGCTCATTTGAAAATACTGCTTTTTTTACAATTTTTATAAAATTTTTCTTGAAAAATAAGTCTGTTTATGATATAATTGAAATATATTTATTCAGAAATGATGAAAAACTAAAAAACAGATAAAAAATATCTGTCCTGTTTTTATGAAAGTTTTTTTGAATAACGTGAATTTTCAAACAGAAAGGAGATATGTTTATGAACATAATGATTACCTGCATAGGAATCCTGTGTGAAGATGATTCTGAAATTCAGTATAATAAAGGCACAATTACCGCACGAATGACCAGTGAGGCCTGCTGTAAATATCTGCTGAAAAAACGCAGTCATGCTCCGGATTTAGTCATTGCTCTCTGTGCTCCGGATACTTGTAAGGAAAACAAAGAGAAGAAAAAACGCTCAGGCTATTCCTACTTTGAAACCGCCATTCGGGATTTCTGTAAGCAAGAAGATATGATTTCGCCGGATTTTGAGACAGTAAAAATTTCTAAAGGAGAAGAAAGTGCTAACTATTTTGGCAAATCAATCTATAAAGTCCGTAAGCTGATTCACGAAAATGGTTCGTATTCTGATACACGCATTATGATTGATACTGCTCTGAAAGCACATCCAATTAATATCATGCTTCAGATGATGATACGTCTCCTGAAAAATGACGGCTATAAAATGATAGAATCTTATTATGCCTATCCGGAAAAAGAATATATCGCTAAGGATGATACCAGTCATCAGCTGGATATGATAGAGGCAATTTCTGAATTTTCAGAGCACGGGACAGCAGATAAGATGAGTGCTTGTTTCAGACAGAATTCCCGTAAAAAGCCTGAACCTGTTGTGATTCATCTGCTGGAGGCAATGCAGGAGTTTTCGGATTCGATTCAGCTTTGTCAGACAGAACGCTTGCAGGATATTCTCAATAATGAGATTTTTCCGACACTGGAAGAAATCGAAAATATGACAGGTGCATCTTCCATGCGTGAAGATGTATTCACCCTCAAACTGATGGCCGAAGATATTCGCAGTAAATTCGGGTACAGCATGACTGAGAAACCATTCATCATCACCCCGATGCTCCTGATTGAATGGTGTCTGAAAAATCGCTATATTCAGCAGGCAGTTACACTGTTTGTTGAAAGTGTGCCGAAATATCTGGTTAGTTCGGGAATTCTGAAATATGATAACCTGCTGACAAATCAGCTTAATTCTCCGGAAGTAAATCTTCTGTATACACAGGTAATTCTTGCCTGCTGTCCAAAAGAAAAAGCTCCTGATTCTGTTTCAGAAGCAAGCACGATAATGAAAAACAGAAACTATCGGACAATCTTAATGAACAAGTATTTGACTTCAGGGCATGTGGATGAAAAAGATGCCCCTCAGATTCAGTTGTTTATTGATACTTTGAATCATTTCAAGAGTATGATAGGAAGTCAAAGGCCGAAAACCGCCATCCGGAGCTATGTTCCGGCCAACGATACCGAAAAATTATTGATTGAAAACATCAATAAAGCTGACCCGAACACTTATGATAAGTTTGTTAATACTCTCAAGGGAAAGCAAAGACTCCTGATGGAATTTGCAAAACAATCGGAAGAAGTCAAACCGGCTGAATCAGAATCATCAGATATTCAGGAAGAAACCACACCTGAAATGAACGAGATAGATAAAAAATTATGCGGAATCAGAAACTTTTCCATGAAGGCTCTCCGGAATTATCTCCGCGGAATCAAACTGCATATTCATCGTGATAAAATAGAACAGTTCCGCAGATTTCTGGCATATTATGTCTATATCAAGAAATGTGTGCGCAATTATCTGAATCATGCACAGGAATACAGCGACAAGCTGACTCCGGAGCAGATTAGTGAATTCCAAAGCTATTCTGTTCATACCGGTGCTCTTACGATTAAAAACATCACCGAAAATTTAACAGAGGCACTTTCTTGTCTTGATAACTGCATTATTAAGGATTATGAACAAATTCGGCCATTAAAAAAATATTATCTGCCAATTCCAAAAAGGTCACGTGTTGTTTCAGGTTCAGCTACAGGCTCAAAATCAGTTCATGAAATAGACGGAGTGATTCTGAAACATTATCACAATCCTATGAATTCGCCGTTTTTTGATTACGATGAGACAAGATTTCCGATTGTACCTGTCATTGCCAATACCGTTCGCGCAGGCGAGACGATTAAAATTTACGGTATCAAGCCGAATCTGGAATGTACCAGTATCTGGGAATCCGCGCTGTTTGACGAACTGAATGAACTGCTGATTGAAAAAGATTTTGATTATGAATATGAAGCAATTGAAATCTCTGATTTCTCAGATATAAGCGCACCGCTCAATTTGTTCCGTATGTTTACTGAAACCGTTGCAGAGGGAGACAAATTATATATAGATATGTCCTCTATAGAAGAAAATCAGATACCGATAACCTTAATGATGTTTATGAACTATGTAATACAGTATCAGAAAAATACCATGATTGAAGCTGTAATCTATGGACAGTTTGACAATACACAGAATTTCTATGCGCTTTATGATATTACAAAATTGATTTATGCCAATCATGAAATGCATCATTTCGATGGTACAGCAGATGTTCAGGACGTACTTAGAGCAATCCTGTCCTACGGAAAGCAGGAATCCGATGAAACTGAGGACAGCGTTCATGAAAATGATTCCGATGATGAAATCGTAAACGAAACAGAAGACAGCGAAATCAGCAATGTAACTGAATCGGCTGATGATACGGAAGAAACAATACAGGATGAATCAGCATCCGATGATGACAATGACCCAAACACCGATGATACTACAGCAGTAACCGCGGATGATGACAGCACTAAAGAAATATCCGAGGAGTTAAAATCAAGAGTGCATAAAAAGTATCATTGTAGTTCATTATCAAAGTTTCTTCGTTCAGTCGGAAAGCATCGTCCTACGAAACAGATTGTATTCAATGGTAAGATAATCACCAAGCCTAACAAGCATTTTGGATGATTGAATATAAAAAAGACAGATGCTCTCAAAATGAGCATCTGTCTGTACAGGTTTTATTTAAC
>JAFUWP010000267.1 GCA_017483405.1 Oscillospiraceae bacterium
GAGCAGTATTTTTGCTGACGGCATACATAGTAGCCGGTTTTGCATACCAGCCTTCGCCGATATTGTTACCATCCATCGTGGTATAATCGGCGGCGACAATTTCGCGGCCGTGGGAGATGGCATCGCCGAAATAATTGACTGCGTCACTAATCCATGCCACCGAGCCGGCATAAGTTTCGTTATCGAGTTCGAGACGCTGATAGAAATCCACCTGCGGCATGACATGTTCTGCCACCAGACGCTGATAGAATTCTATCATGACTTTCAGGTCATGCGCGTTGAAATTGAGTTTTCCGGTACTGCTGTCGATAAAGGCTTTTCCGGTGGATTGTTCGGCATAAGTTATCAGATAGAGCCACATCGCCTTGGATGCCGCACTGAGCGGATAGATGCCGTCATCTTTCATGACTTCGGCGGCATGGAAGAAATCATCCCATGTGCTGGGAATATCCAGACCGTAGCTGTCATAAATAGTCTTGTTGATGTAGACCGTCTGCGCGTTCATGGCAATCGGAATCGCATTGAGATGGCCTTCTTTCAGGCCATAGCGGAGATAATCTTCTGTAAACTGGGAAATATCCATTGCATTGAGGGTATAAATATCGTAATAGCCCTCACCGTCAGCGGAATACTGTTCCAGCCAGCCATAGTTAATCTGCATGACATCGGCTTCGGTATCGGAAATCATCTGGATGCGGTTTCTGGTTTCGTAGCCTGACCATTCGGAATAACTGCACTTGACTTTGATTTCCGGATGGAGTTCTTCAAACTTTTCGACTGCCTGAATGGTATATTTATTTCTGGCATCGTTGCCCCACCACGAGAGGGAAATTTCGGTCTGCTGAATCTGTTCCGTCACAACAGGCTCATCACCGGAACAGCCGGAGGCGGTCAGGAGCGCACTACAGCAGAGAAGGGCAGTCAGCTTTCGCAATACATTTCTCATCATGATTTTTTCCTCCCTTTTTCGTCATCTTCATCAATTGAGAGTGCAAGCATCTTGAAAGGGTCAGAAAGCATCATCGAGAAGACAGTCCCCATAAGCGCGGCGGCAAAAGCGGCGACAGCGGTCGCGATGCTGGTAGATTTTCTGGTTTGTTTTTCTTCTTTCAGGATGATTTCTGTCGGGATGGAGCAGACAATATTCCAGCCGCCGGCACATGTGTTGATGGTGGTGAGATTGGTTTCATCCAGAATCGCGCCGGATGTGCCCGACTGCGCGGCCTGATTGATGTCATCCGGCAACGGATGACCGAGTTCATCATTTTCAGAAGAATAGATGATTTTATAATTTCTGTCCGTCAGGCGGATAGCCATGTCATGCATCGTTTCGGGATTATCGAATACTTCTTCGAGTTCGGTCGTATAGAAAGACATGACAAGAAGTGCATTTTCGTGAATCTGCTTGATGTAATAGACGCGTTCATAATTGCTTTTGTATCCGGCGAACCAGCCGTCATGGGTGCGGTCACGGGAAATCATGGCTTGTAAGTCGATGAACATGTCATTGCCGAATAATTCGAGTGTACCGTTGGAGACTTTGCCGAGCTTGCTGTTATCGCGGTAGACAATGCCATAATCGACAAAATTTTCCATCAGGCAGAGTTTGAATAATTCATCCGAGATGGATTTTTCCAGATTCAGCTGGTCATACTCATCGAGTGTGGAAGTAGTAGCATCATAAGTATAGGCATCTTCGATAGAAAATGCAAGTGTGGCGATGCTCTCCATCCGTGAAAGATAGCTTTCCAGATTCATCTTGAGCTGAGTGTTCAGTGAAGAAGTCATTTCACTGACTTTTGATTTCATAGCATCTTCATTTTTGCGTGCAGCAAACAGCGAGACGGAAAACAGCGCGATGATGACAACCAATGCATACGCGATAATCATCCAGATACGGAGCTGTTGAAGCCGTTTGAGTGCTTTTCTGCGGCGTTCCTTAGCAGTCATGGATACATTCCCCCTTAGATTGAAAATTTATTATCATGATAGATATTAGTAATATTATATCATGTGCCAAAACAAAAGTCAAGAGCTATTGAAAAAACAGGCAGATTGCACAAATATAATATTCTGATATTTTATCATAACATGATTAGCTGAAAATAATCTGAACAGATACAGAAAAGAGTTTTGTTCAGTCCAGTGTTTTGATGCTCTCGAACAGCATTTCATATCTGCCGTTTGTCCAGTCGCCGTGGAAATGGCCGAAATACCAGCGTTCAAAATCGAGCTTGTCACTGATTTTCTGAAGCCATTCTTCCATAGAAGTATCTACTTTGGACTGGTCAAGACCGGACATGAACAGATGTACCGGACGGGTATCATAAGGACAAGTATGCGAGAATACATAATCCGTATGCCAGCCGTGTGCCTCGATTCTTTCCAGAATTCTTGCTTTTTCGGCATCATCGGGCTGTTCGGACGGATACCACGGAAAACCGTAACAAAGCCGGTAATTCTTATCCACAGAATACGCGCCCCCGATGGCGAGACAGGTTTTTCCGCCGAAATCATAGAATTCACCATCCTTTGCGAAATACAAATCAGGAAATTCTTTCTGCTGAAAGGCCATTCCGCCGTGAAATTCCGTTTCGTGATAGTAGCTTAATCTCTGCGGACGTTCTTCATGATTGCCGTGAATACAGAAAAATGTCAGCGGAAGTGACTGGGCTTTCTGTTTGACATCATAATCCGCAAGATTGCAGAAATAATTGAATCCGGCATCGCCGAGAATTATCATAATATCTTCTTTGGTAGTCGGAATTTTCTGACAGAATTTCTCGATTCTGTCAACGCTTGCATGGGTATCACCGGTGATGTAAATCATAAAAAAATCCTCCTGTTCATGAGATGATGTTATCTATTATAGCACAGATTCCGATTCCTGTCAATCAATTTGTGATTGACATTTGTGATAATTGCTGTTATAATAAAACATAAGAGCGATAAGACAGGAGGAATTTACATGCATCAGAAAAGAAGGCGCATTTTCGGCGTTATCACGGCCAGTGCCGCGGATATTGAACAGCGCGAAGTCCTGCACGGCATCATCCGGAAGGCGCAGGCATCTGAAATTGATATTGCCGTGATTTCCAATATCTACAACCCCAGCGAGCCTGAACCGCTTGTTTCAGCCGAAAACGGCATTTATGACCTGATTCTTTCGGAAGAATTTGACGGCTTTATTCTGCTTTCAGAATCGATTATCAATCCGGATTTGCAGAAGAAAATCCTGAATCATCTCCGGAAAAGAACTGATGTTCCGACAGTGGTTATCGGCACGCCTCTGCCTCATTTTGTACTGCCTCAGTTTTTTTTCATCAATACCAGCGATGAAGCCGATTTGCAGGATGTCACCAGTCATCTGATAGAACAGCACGGCTTTACAGAAATTCATATTCTGACAGGAAAAAAAGAAATTCAGGCATCCGGAAAGCGTGTCGAAGGCTATCGGCGCGCGCTGGAATCGCATGGCATTCCGTATCAGGAACAGAATGTCTTTTACGGAAATTTCTGGCTGAATTCCGGTCAGGAGCAGGCAAGGAAATATATCTCCGGAGAACTGGCATTTCCGCAGGCACTTATCTGCTGTAATGACTATATGGCTTACGGATTCTTGGATGAATGCATCATGCAGGATATTCCGATTCCGGAGAAAACGGCGGTTATCGGCTATGAGTATATCAGGGAAC
>JAFUWP010000268.1 GCA_017483405.1 Oscillospiraceae bacterium
CTGCCGAACATGTTAGATTCCTGCTGACCGATGCCATCAAAAGACAGCTTGTCTCGGATGTGCCGCTCGGAACATTTCTGTCCGGCGGACTGGATTCCAGTCTGATTTCTTCCGTTGCCGCAGAAGAATTCCGGAAAGAAGGGAAAATTCTGCATACTTTTTCAGTCGATTATCGGGATAATGACAAATATTTCCAGAAAAGCAAATTTCAGCCGAACAGCGACCCTGAATTCATCCGCAGGATGCAGAAATACTTACATGCGGAGCATCACTGGACAGTAATCAATACTCCTCAGCTTGCCGATGCACTGTATGATGCCGTCAAAGCGCGTGACCTGCCTGGTATGGCGGATGTGGATGCCTCACTGCTGTTATTCTGCAAAGAAATTCGGGAGCATGTAACGGTAGCACTTTCCGGAGAGTGTGCCGATGAGTTATTCGGCGGTTATCCGTGGTATCGTGACCCTGAAATCAGAATGGCTTACGGATTTCCGTGGTCGCAGAGCACAGCCTACAGAATGCAGTTTGCAAAGCCTGAAATCGCCGATATTCTGCAACAGCGGAATGATATTGATAACGAATATCAGGCGACACTTGCCCGAACAGCACTGCTCGATGGTGATTCCGATACCGAAAAGCGTATGAAGGAAATGATGCGCCTGAATCTTGAATGGTTTATGCAGACACTCCTTGAATGCAGAGATACAAAAGAAAAATATCTGCATGAAAATGCCCTCTTTGTGCATAAGATTTCTTATAGAAATCTGCAAGGAGGGATTTTTTTGAAACAAAACGAATCACTGCCGGAAACATCCAGAGAGGAAATACAGGTGATAACTGTATTTCCGGAACTGACAGAAGAAGAAAAATATTCCATTCGCATCAGTATAACCAATCAGCTTATCCGCATGATGGAAGAAGATGATTCCCTATGACAGCGATTTATGCGCGCCAGTCTGTTGAAAAGGAAAATTCGGTCAGCATCGTCACACAGACGGAACTTTGCCGGATGCGAATTACTTCGCCGGATGAGGAAATCAGAATCTATCAGGATGAGGGCTATAGCGGAGCAAATACGGAACGTCCTGCATTTCAGGCACTCATGCGCGATATAGAAAACGGCCTGATTCAGCATGTAATTGTCTATAAGCTTGACAGAATCAGCCGTTCTCTGACTGATTTTGCCGGCATTACGGAAAAATTTTCGACATATCAGGTGACATTCACCAGCATCAGCGAAGATTTCGATACATCGACACCTATGGGCAGGGCGATGCTCGGTATCGTGATGATATTCGCCCAGCTCGAACGTGAAACAATACAACAACGTGTCAGAGATGCGTTTTATTCCAGAATGAAACAAGGTTTTTATGTTTCAGGCGTTGCGCCAATCGGCTTTATGAAAGTACCGCATTTCATTGACGGCATCCGGACGCAGAAACTCGAAGCCGACCCGAAGACCGTTCCGCTGATTGTATTTCTGTATCAGCAGTATGAGAAACCGTCCGCGAGTATCGGGGGCATTGTGAAGAAAATCAATCAGGATTATCAGAAATTCAGGCTTTCCGCACCGCTGTCGAATGTGCGTATCAGCCGGATTCTGCGGAATCCGGTATATGTCCGCGCGGATGCGGATGTTTATGAATACTTAAAGAACAAAGGCGCGGAAATTGTTGATAACATCACGGAATTTGACGGTATGAGAGGCTGTTCTGTTTATGGCCACGCAAAGACAACAGGCAAATTTACAGATTTGACTGGAGATTATATCAAGCTAGGCTGGCATGAAGGGCTGATTTCTTCGGAACAATGGCTTCGGGTTCAGAAAAAGCTCGATAAGAACAGGCAAATCAGGAACGCTGGAAAAGGTTCTTACAGCTGGCTTTCCGGCATTATGAAATGCGGTTACTGCGGATATGCTTTGACTGTCATCAGCGGACAGCGAAACGGAAAGCAGTATATCAGTTGCGGAGGGCGCAAGCAGAAAATCTGCTACGCACGGAATACTGTCCTGACATGCAGGGACATCGAACGGATGGTAAAACAAAAATTTATGGCTTATCTGAAACGCTATCCGTTTGCGGAGATTTCCACTCAGGATGAGCAGAATAAGATTCTGCATCTGAAAATCGAACTGAAACAGCTTCGGCAGAAGGAAAATCAGCTGACAGACAAAATGCTTGCGATGACTGATAGTGAATTTACAGAATTACTTCAGCAGTTTAATGAACGGCTGAAAGAAATTCATATCCGGCAGAAGGATTTACATCAGAGGATGATACAGTTATATACTCAGACGGCAGAACATCCGGAACAGAAAATAACAGCTTGTCTCGAAAACTGGGAAACTTTTTCGCTCAAACGGAAAAAAGAAATCATCCGGCTGTTTATCCGTGAAGTGAGAGTCTGGAACGATAAACTTGAAATGATATATCTGACGGAAGAAATTTGATAATATATCAATAAAAAGTCAGTCCAAAAGGACTGACTTTTGTTTTTCAGATTTGATTTTTATATTCCATCCAGTTCAAATTTTTTGTCTGCTTTGTCACAAAGAGCATAAATTTAAATTGGATGGATTAAGTAGAAAAATAAATATTCCACTTCTTTTTATGAGTTCTTTTTCAGTTTTTTTTGCAGTTTTGGTGGAATACGATTCCAGAACCAGTACAGAATTACTTTAGCACCCTGTTTTTTCAGATACCATTGTTCAATGCCGTGATACCCATGTTGTTCATAGATTTTCAAGATGGTTTCTCTGTTTTTTCCTTTGTGGCTGGGACGGGTAAGCTGTTCATTTTTGCGGGATGCTTTTTCAAAACTGGAAGGCAGTAATGTCAGGTCAGTGCCATACTGAGAAAGCAATTTTTTTCCTCTTGCTGTATTGACCAGAATACATGAAATTCCTTCTTCTGGATTCAGCTGTTCATTCTGGAGATATTCCGGATGTTCGTTTTCGATTCCCCAGTAATCTCCGATGGTAATATCACCCGTTCTTTTCTGGGAGGCATATTTGCATTGATAACAGTTTTCACGATAAATTTCAGATGTCAGGAACAGGCGGTAATAAGATGATGTATTTACGGGTACGAGTTTCCGTTTTACAGAACCATCAGGAAAACGATAGGTGATACTTCCTTTCAGTCCCCAGCCTTTGACTTTCTCACGGAATTTCATGTCAGTAACAGTTCTGCCTGTTTTTTTTTCCTGTTCCGAGATATAGTCCTGAAACATTCTGACTGAAGGAACGCCATGACAGATAATATCTATGGTATAAAAATCAGGATATTTTTGAGAATCAATCAATTCCTTTACAGCATCTACCTGACAAGGTGTACCGGAAAAAAGAACTGGTTTTCCTGTCTGTACTTCTTTCTGTACCAGAGCAAAAACATCATCTGTTATACTCTGCACATATTTTGAACCTTGTATTTTAGGAAGATTGGCTTGATTATTAATCATGACATGTCTGGGGATTAATTTTCCGTTTTCCTGTTCCAAAGCAGAGCCGAAGACCGTACCGCCGGCATTTAGTATGCGCAGTGCAAGTGCACCAAAAATTCCTCCTGATGCTGCCTGCTGAAGCAATTGCTTATCTTTAGCAGATGAGGCGAATACTTCAAGAGGAACAGTTCCGCTATTTTCTTTTTTATAAGCACAGTGATTAAGACAGCGTTTGCATTTGATGCATAATTCCGTATTAATAACAGGATAGCGATACCCGTTTTTATCTTCCTGCATCCGGATAGCATCTTTAGGACATAAGGCTGTGCACAGACCGCATCCGCAGCAGGTGGTTTTATCTTCTGCGAGCATAACTTGAATATCATTTGAATTTTTCTGCATACTGCACCTCCAGTTCATGAAATTCAGCGTTCGGATGCTGCTGTCAGAACTTTTTCGATAAAATCATTCACTTTTTGTCGTTCTTTATCAAGAATGAGATTCACTTTCTGGAAATCTACCGCTCTGTTGGGAGCATCGAAATCTTCATAGTTTTTTACATGGCACTGTAAAGAATCTGTTAAGGTCAGGAAACTTTTCAGTCTGCCGCCAAAAGCCGGAGGATAGACACAAAGCGGATGGGTATTCAAATTCATTGAGAATGCAGTAGCATGAAAAGAATCTGTCAGAACATAATTTGCATTGGCAATCAGATTGATGAAATCAGTTACTTCCGGAACGAGCATACTTTGTCCGGACTGGAAAATCTGGTCATATCTGGTACAGAAACGGATAAGCTTCATGCCCGTTTTTTTTGCCAGCTTTACCGCATATCGATTGAATTCACGGCTTCTGTTGAGATTATAAATCAGAATATAGGGTTCTTTAATTCTTGGCTGACCGGTATGTTTTCTCCAGAATTCCGGAGGCATTGCCAGCGTCGGGTCAAGAATATGAACTGCTTCCGGATAACCATACTGTTCTTCTATAATTGTTTTGGCAGAACTTTCCCGTACAGAGATAAATTGATACTGATGAATATATTTTCGGGTAGCATCAATTTCCTGCTGGTCAAGTTTATCCTGTCCGAAACTGGCAGAAAATGCAAATTTAAAGCAGTCTTCCGGCACAAAGCTCAGATACAGCGGAGGAATAATGCCTCTGTTCCATTTGGAGTTCCATACTTGGTCACTTCCGGTACAGTAAATATCTGCATCAAGCGGATAATTTTTGAAATCTTCTTCTGTTGTATATACTTTATCAGTGAGATTCAGATATTTTGCATTGAAACCGCCGAATACCTTTTCCCACCGCCTGACAGTAGGCAGCATAACTAATTTTTTTATGGGATTGCCTTTGCTCCATGTATGGAGCAAATTCTCAGGACGTACATTTTCACGGATGTAATTGATGATAGTAACATCACAGCCGTGCTGTCTGAAAATCTCCTGTGTTGCGTATGCCTGTAGTACAGAACCATAATTCTGTACTGCCTGTAGTGTAATAATATCCAGTTTCATAGCATTCTCTTTCAGGAGTTCAGGGCTGCGATTGCTTCCGCGAGTTCGCGGAACATTCTTTTCCGTGTTTCCATTGTTCCGCCGCCGATATGTGGTGTGACAAGCACATTGTCTCCGGTTTGGGATAACAGTTTAGTCACTTCGGCATCAGGGTCTATATCTGCACAGACATAGAATTCCGGATAGGTTTCTGCTTTTTGCAGGAGAGCAGGCAAATCAATTGTCGCAAGACGAGATACACTGATGAAAATTGCATTTTTTTTCATGTGCTCTATCAAAGAAGCAGAGATGATTTTTTGCGTATCCCGATGATTGGGAAGATTGACAGAAATCACATCTGCTGAATCAGCAAGCTCTTCAAGGGAAACAAATTTTGCGCCCAGAGCAGAAACTTCTGGATGCTTTTCAGGATTTCGTGTCCAGCAGAGAATGTTCATTCCGAAAAAGCGAGCAAATTCCATAATACGGACAGAGATATTTCCCGCACCTGCTACGCCGATAGTTTTCCCGAACAAATCTTCTGGTTTTCTATAAAGAGCCTTGTTATCTTTTCCATTAGCATAGACATGACTTCCTTCTGCAAGACGCTTGCAGCAGGAAAGCGCGCAGGCCATTGTAAATTCTGCAACTGACTGTGCATTTGCTTTAGGTGTATTGATGATTCTGATGAGATGTTTTTTTTCGTCCGGAATGCAGATATGGTCAATACCAACGGAAGCCGTGGCGATGATTCGTGGAGTTTCAATTTTTTCAAACATATCCTGAGAAATTTTCTGAGAAGTACCAATGATGATACAGTCATATTCTTCAAGTAATTTTTGCATCTGCACTGCATCCGGACGGGGAACTCCGGCAGGATGAATGTCCAGAATAATTCCGTTTTTTCTTATAATTTCGGATGCCTCAGCTCCGAAGTCATCAAAAATACTATATGCTTTCATGTTATGCTCCTCTGTGTGAATGAATTAGATAGCTGGTGAAATATCATGCAAAATAAGCTTTCAGATATTCTGCTGCAAATGCTCTGTCACAGGCCGCACGTTTTTCGGCAGGAAGATTTTTCAGCAAATCAATCAAAATATCTGTTGTGACGCGTTCGTCTTTCAGGAAAATCTTGATATAACTGGGAGTACAGGAATATAATGATGAGAGATAGTAATCGATGCTGTATCCCCACGGATGTTCCTTGATAATATTGGAAAAGTATTCAGATATGCTGTCATACAGGCAGCTGGTTTGATACTGTTTTCCGGTTTCGTTGAGGGAAGATGTGATTAATTCAGAACACAGATTGCCTGCACCCTTGCCCATACCCATGATGCTGGCATCGAGCATAATATCATGCTTTGCATTGTATTCCAGAAAAGCAAGCGCATTGGAATAAGCAAGCTGACGGTTATTGTGTGCATGAAAGCCGATAATCATATTCTGAGAAACATTCTGGTCTGCCAGTTCCAGCATGTGCGTCAGGGAAACAGAGTCCATCTGACCGAAACTGTCTACGATATAGAAACCGGAAGCACCTGCCAGCTCATGGTTGCATACATCAATCAGTTCGCAGAATTCTTCATCAGAATAACGCAGACTTACCATCGGCTGGATATACAGAGCATAGCCTTTGCTCAGGATAGTTTTACCAATTTCGACAGCATCACGCCAGTGTTCCTTATGGAATGCCAGACGAATTCCGTCAATACCTTTGGGATTTCTGGAAGAAAGACGATTGACATCAAATGTGCCATAGTCAATCATAGCAACATAGGTGACACCCTCTTTTTTGCCTGTATGAAGCAGATTTTCCTGAATGGAAATTTCAGAATCAAAACATGTCCTGTCCTGAGGAAAACCTTTTTTTTCATCAATATAACCACATTCGATAAATTCCACACCGGAAGTTTCCAGACAGGTTTTGATTTTCTGCATTCTTTCGTTTCCAAAGTTGAAATCCACAGCAATACCGCCGTCTCTGAGGGTACAGTCAAGAACACGCACTTGTCTTGTTTTGGGGGCGGATTTCAGCATACGTTCTGCGACATCGAGGTCATTATCTGTTGTAATTTTGAAATTGCTTGTATGACCGTTGACAATGCGCAGTTTATAGCCTAGTTTCAGCATGAGCTGAGTTGTTCCGGTGATGCTGTTTTTCACATCATCCGTAAAGCTGTCGCAGGCTTTTTTGAGCAGTACAATATTAAAGCCGGATGGTGTTTGGCCATTATATAAGTTTTTTCTGTCCAGTGTGCCAGTGATATATTTTTCATCGCTTGCCACATGGAGCGTATCCGTAGTAGGAATGACGGTTAGCGCAAGCTGATTTTCAAGCGTTGCATCAATGCAGTCGTTAATCATCTGCTGACGCACGAACGGGCGTACCGAATCATGGCAAATCAGAATATCTTCCTGATGCAGACCTGTTTTATCAATAATATCATCCATAATATGCATAAAAGAATCAAGACGTTCTTTTCCGCCTTCTACAATGCGGATATTTTTTAGTTCATCCTGTGAAAAATTCTTTTGCAGAAGTGTTTCCAGATGGTCTTTCCAGTCTTTGTGTACCGCAATATAAACAGCATCGAAACGCTTGTTTTTGATAAATTCTCTGAGAGTGAGGATGATAATAGGCGTTCCGTTGACCGGAATAAACTGTTTTGGATAGTTGTAACGCTCTACTCTCTTTCCAACTCCGCCTGCTAAAATTGCACCATAAATCATAATGTTTTCTCCCTTTCTATAATCAAGTTTTTAACAGTAGATGTATTTACTGTTTTTTGAGTTTAGATGAAATGCCTTTTAGTATTTTTAACACAATCGACTTGTTTATGACAACAAATAAAATACATGCCAGCACTACATTCAGAATATTAATTGCCATGATGTCAACATAGCACATGACTACAAAATAAAGCATAATAATAGTATATAGCAATGCTTCTTTCCTGAATTTGAGCTTAATTGTCTTGGTAATATCAAAATAGCGAATCAGGAACAATACCAGATAAGCGATAAAAGTTGACAGTACGGCTGCCCACATGCCGATGAATTTAATCAGCAGCAAATCAATGGAAAGATTGATGATAGCGGCTATTACAGTTGTTGAGCCGTTCTTTTTTGATTGCATCTGTGCGATGTAAATTCCGCCTAGAAATTGTGTCATCATGTAAATCAAAATTGATACCATCAAAACCGGACACAGGTAATATCCGTAAAAATATTCTTCTGTAAACAAATATTTGAAATAGACAAAGTTCAGGCTGATAATGCCGATTGTAATCGAAATCATAACTTTGAACAGATTATTCATGACATTGGAATAGTACTTGTCTCTGTCTCCGGAATTGACACTGTCAATAGCGGTTTCCTGCCATGACAAATGGAATTTGCTGAATATCTGATGGCAAAGATTCGGCAGTTTATTGGTAACAGATAAAATAGCATTGGCTTCAGCACCAAGAACAATAGTGACCAGTGTCCTGTCAGAAACATTGATAATCCACCATGCAATTGCATTCGGCAGCATGTGAACTGCATATTTGCACATGCTGACATACATGGATTTGCTTGCAGATTTGAAATCGATGTATTGATGCGTTTTGCAGGCAATGCCCATATAAATCACACTTACAAGATAACCAGCGACATAACTGCACATCAGGCCGTAAAGGCCGCCTTGGAATACTTTGACAAACAGCAGTGAAGAAATTGCCATCGCAAGAATATAGATAATATTGCCGATAGCAAATACAGTAATTTTTCTGAGTCCGCGGGCAATCATAACCCAGAATTCATACATTGCTTCTGAAATAATCATCAACGCATAAAAAAGAATAATATATTTCTGCCCTTTTGTGAAAATAAATAACACAAGTGAAACAACAATGCATACAATAAAACTTACAGTATTTGCAACAATGCCGGTAGTAACAACAGCTTTTTCTTCGTTTTTATGTTCTTCTCCCAAAAGAAACCGGAATACTGCTTCTTTAATATCTATCGTAATTGTCGGTACAATGAGAGATAAATATGTTACCAGCAAATCAAATGTTCCGTAATCCGCCTGTGAAAGCCATCTTGTAAACAGCGGTGTCATAATGAACATGATACCCTTTGTACAAAGATTGCCAAAAGTAAGTATGGCAGTATTTTTCATCAAATTATTGCTTCTTTTATCCATGAATCAAAATCAGCCTCCTTACTTGGCAATACGAATCTTGAAGCGAACCAAAAACCATTTTCCTATAATAAAAAACAGGATGGTCTTAATATATGACGGAGAAACAAAGTCAAAATAATAATTAATACAGTATAGTGCAATGGCATAAAAGATAAAACCATAGGCAACAATGCCGAGGTCAATATCTGTATCTATTTTTTTTCGGCCGATTCTCTTGTACAGATAAGTATAGATTGCACCAACAAGCCCAGAAGCCAATACACAGCCAAGAAAGCCAAAATCATAATAAAAACATCTGAGTGCTGAATAGACATTTCCTACATTGTATCCATTTGCCATGCGAAACTCTTTTACAAAAGTATAGCACCATTCTTCAATATGAAGTTTTCTTCCCAAAAAACTATAAATCATATAGAAAGATTCCTTGCCCCATATATCAGAAGGCGGCACAGGGTCTTTAATAAATAAATCCAGCAATTCAATTGAGCCGCCCATATAAGAAGTAATGTAGTAAATAGGGTCAGAGTCCGTTTCACGCCCGATGACAGAACGAAGTGCAACAAATACTGTCAGCAGTAAAAATACGGCCAGAATAATCATAAGAATGGTTTTGATTTTAAATCGCTTTTTCCAGCCATTCTTTTTTTTGTAAAGCATAAAATACACAATTACAATATAAGTAAATAACTGAAGAATACGGAATCTGGCAGCTCCCAGAATTGAAATACCTGCATACAGAAGTGTAACAGAAAAAAGTTTTGCTGCATCAAAACGGTCTTTATTATTTTTGGCAGTAATCAGATTGTTGATTGCCACATAAGTAATAAGGTGTGTCATGACTTTGTAAATATCTATCAGATAAAAAGCCACACGAGAAATATTATTTTCTACACTTGAAGAATCAAAATGAGATTTTCGGTACATAGTAAGCAGTTCCGTCAGGCCGGAACCTGAAACATATCCCGATGATTTAGCGATTCTAATAACATCTTTCAGATAAAAGTATGCTGCTGCAATACCAATCAGCAAAATCAGATAAAATTTATAATCTTCAATTTTGATTGTTTTTACTCTGACTAGCTGGAATGAATTTGAATTTTTAAACGAAATTTCTGTAACCAGCGTGCTGCAAACAACCATAGCCGTCAGGGAACATAAAATCAGTCCGATTGTTATCGGGCTGAGGTGGATTGCCCAGTTGAAAATGTTGTAGTATGCAGAGAAAATACTAAGTAAAAAAGCGGCACAGCACAGAAAAACGGGATTTAAAATATCAAATTTGGAAAGAAAATAACTGCTCAGCAGAATCAGTATCATTCCTAATATCAGTATAATCATTTATACCAGCCTCCATAGGAAATTAACCAAAGCATTTTTTATCAATCAATTCGCAAAGACGCTTGGTTGCTGTTCCGTCCTCGAAAGAGCCGTTTTCCTCATGATGATGTTCCATTTTTTGGATGAAATCCTCTTGATTCCAGTTCATAATCTGCTCAGTCAGTTCTTCATTTGTCTGTGCAATCGGGAATCCCCATGTCCGGATAGGTTTGTTAAATCCTCTTTTTTCTTCATATTCTTTCAGGTCACTGCAAAACAGCAGGCATGGCTTGTATGTGAAAGAAAAATCCCAGATGGAAGAAGAATAGTCTGTCAGAAGCACATCTACCGCTGTCAGTAAATCCTGCATGTCCGGATAAGGCGTTGCATCAATGATTTTATCGCTTTCCGGAATTTGATACTCTGTAATTTTGGTATGAAACCGGATGGCAACAATCCATTTTCCGCCGAATTTTTCGGTCAGTGCTTTTTGAAGCTGGAAATAATCAAGGCCATAATCATAAGCCTTGCTTTTATGACGCAGGTCTTTTCCTTCTCTGAAAGTAGGCGCATAAAGTGCAATATGTGTATCCGGACTTAGATGAAAGAAGTCAAATACTGTTTTTTTCAGGTCTGTTCTGTCACCATTTACCAGCATATCATTGCGAGGAGTGCCTTTAAAATATTCTCCATCATGATGAAAAGCCTGACGGACGGTAAATTTCAGACTGGTTTCTGAACTGGTACAGAACAAATCTGTTTCTTTCATTTCCAGATGCGGACGGAATGCAATCGAACCACTGTAATCAATTTTCTTGTATCCGCCGCCGCCGCCGTGCCATGTATTGATACGGTATTGTCCCCGACGTTTGGGAATTTCCGCGGCAGAAGTGGCGTTGGTAACAGAAATTTTAGAAGTCATACTGTAATAATAAAACTTCAGTGTCCTTGTTTTGCATAATTTGATTCCGCTTTCAGCAAGAAACTGAAATTTTTCCGGTTCACGGAATGCCCAGACAATATCATATTTTTCCGGATAATTTTTTTGCAGATATTCTGTAATATATCTGGGATTGCAGGAATATTGTCTCCAAGCTTTGCTGTTGAATATAATACGGTTCTTTTTTACAGGGAAAATGCAAAAGAGGTGCAAAAGACCCCTTATAAGATATGTTCCGATAATTAATAAATACTTTTTCATGTTCTCTCCTATCACGCAGCTTGTTTCTGCCGTTTTCTGATTTCTGCCAGCAGTGCAAGCATCCAGAACTGCCGATGTTTAATCAGCCAGAGAATCAATTTTCTCTGCATAGATAATTCCTGAAGATTCTTCGTTTGCAGTGCTGAATGTACTATCGGTTTCTCTAAATATTTTTTGTATTTTTCTTTTTTAACACGATACGGCTCTGGATTTGAAGGGCTGAAATAACCGCTGATAGCTGTCGTGATAATTACATAAAGCAGGCGGTTATCAAACCATTCCAGCAGAGCATTTTTATTGTTGCTTGTTTCAAGATAGTGCCTTATTTTCTCAAAGCATTGAATGACGTATTCATGATTTTTCTCATTATGTGATGCAGAAATAGAA
>JAFUWP010000269.1 GCA_017483405.1 Oscillospiraceae bacterium
AACGGCATGGAAGCCAGACTGATTCCGCAGGCCGGCTACAAGATTGAATTCATCAAAGTTGCCGGATTCCAGAGACAAATCAATCTGGAAAATATCGGCAGAAATATCAAGGCACTGTATTATCTGGCCGGTTCGGGAAGACGCGCCAAGCAGATAATTCAGGAATTTCAGCCGGATATTGCCATCGGTACAGGCGGTTATGTGGCCGGCCCTGTCATCCGGATGGCCGCTAAGATGGGCATTCCCACCGCGATTCATGAACAGAATGCTTACCCGGGGGTAACAAATAAGCTCCTCGCAAAAGAAGTCAATCATGTCATGCTGACTGTTGAAGATGCGCTCAAGTATTTTGACCCGAATATCAAATATACCGTCACCGGACTGCCCGTCCGCGCCGAACTCATGAAGAAAAACAAATCGCAGGCACGTGCCGAACTCGGTTTCAATGATGATTTCTGTATTCTGTCATTCGGCGGAAGTCTCGGCGCAGGCGCGATTAACGACACGATGGCCGAAGTCCTGAAATGGCATGTCTCGGAACAGCTGAATATCAATCATATTCACGGTTACGGCGGCATGGGGAAAGATACCTTTCCGGCTAAGATGAAAGAATATCACGTTCCCATGAAGAACAAGCGTATCCGGATTACGGAATATATCAACGATATGGATACCTGCATGGCGGCCGCCGATTTGGTAGTCTGCCGTTCCGGCGCAAATGCCCTCGCCGAACTCGAAATGCTCGGCAAGCCGTCCATCCTGATTCCGTCCCCGATTGTTGCCGGCAATCATCAGTATCATAACGCGATGGTGCTCGGAAAAGCCGGTGCGGCTGTCGTCATCGAACAGAAGGACATCACCAGCGAAAAAATGCTCGATGAAGTCAAGAAATTATATCAGAATCCCGAAAAGCTCCGGAGTATGGCAAAGAATGCCGCCTCTCTGGCCGTCCGCGATACCGAAGAACGTATCTGGGGCGTGATTGAAAATCTCCTCCGGAAAAGCAAATAATTCCGCACAAATCTGACGCTTTTTACATACTATGCAGAATGAAAGGGAGTGTCAGTCATGCAGAAATTTGTGATACACGGAGGTCGGCGGCTGGAAGGTGACATCACAGTTCAGGGCGCAAAAAACAGTGCTCTGCCGATTCTGTCAGCCGCCATGCTCTGCACCGGAGAGAGCGTTCTCGAAAATTGTCCGGAATTATCCGATGTTTATGCCGCCTGTCAGATTCTCACCAGTGCCGGATGCAGATGCCGGATGCAGAATCATACCGTCAGCGTACAGGCGGAGGAAATCAGAAATTCCGAGATTCCGGAATCCCTCATGCAGGAAATGCGTTCATCGGTGATTTTTCTGGGCGCGATGCTCGGCAGAACCGGCCAATGTATTTTGGGCTACCCCGGGGGATGCGAACTCGGCGCGCGCCCGATTGATTTGCATCTGCAATCGTTTCAGAAAATGGGCGTGAAGATTCAGGAGGAAAACGGGATTTTCACCTGTACAACTCCGAACGGCCTGCACGGTGCGAAGATTCATTTACAGTTCCCGTCTGTCGGAGCTACGGAAAATATCATGCTCGCGGCCGTGCTCGCAAAAGGGGAGACGGTCATCACCAACGCGGCCAGAGAACCCGAAATCGTGGATTTGGCGAAATATCTCCGGAAATGCGGCGCGCATCTCGCAGGAGAAGGAAGCAGTACCCTCGTGATTCAGGGGGTTAAAAAACTCACCGGCTGTACATACCGGATTATGCCCGACCGGATTGTCACAGCCACATGGCTCGCGGCCGCGGCCGCTACGGGCGGAGCAGTCAGACTTCTGCAAACAGATACCGCAAGTCTCGAAGGCATTCTCGATGTCTTTGAACAGATGAACTGTCATTGCAGTTATACAGAAAATACTATCTGTTTTTCGGCCGGAAATGTGCTCCATCCGGTGCGCAGTCTGAAAACAATGCCTTATCCGGGGTTTCCGACCGATGCGCAGGCTGTCGTGACGGCCGTGCTATGCAAGGCGAACGGTACTTCGGTTATCGAAGAAACCATTTTTGAAAACCGTTTCCGTCATGCAGATGGCCTTGTCCGTATGGGCGCGGATATTCAGACCGCCGGCCGGATTGCCGTCATCCACGGAGTCCGCAGGCTGCACGGCGCACCCGTCAGCGCAACGGATTTGCGAGGCGGTGCGGCTCTTATGGTGGCCGGACTCGGTGCGCAGGGCGAAACCATCCTGACCGAGATTTCCCACATCGACAGAGGCTATGACGCGCCTGAACTGGTGCTCCGGAATATCGGCGCAGACATCAGAAGAATCTGATTTTTTTCAGAATTTTATTCTATCACATAGGAAGTGAGCAGATTTGAGAGATATAGAAAAAATGAATATGACCCACGGCGCAAGCTCCCGAAGAATCCGCCGCCGGAAAAGAGGACGCTCCCTCTATGCGTTTCTGGTTGTGATTCTGGCTTTTGCGATTATTGTCACCCTCTCGATGACCGTGTTTTTCAACATCAGAATTATCCGCGTGACCGGCAATGCCGAGTATGAACCGGAATATATTGTCGAAAAAGTCGGCGTTTCCGAAGGCGATAACATGATGCGGCTCAGTCTGCCCGAACTCGAACAAAATGCCGAAGAACAGCTCCTCAATGCCGAATCGGTCACTATCCGGCGGCAGTTTCCCAGCACGCTCGTGATTGATGTAC
>JAFUWP010000270.1 GCA_017483405.1 Oscillospiraceae bacterium
GAGCGAAACGGAATTTCTGGAAAAATTATAAAAACAGATAATCAGGAAAATATTTTCTGACAAATGCCGGAACAGGGGCTTTGATTTCCTGTTCTTTCAGATATTGCAGAAACGGAGAACTCACATCCCGAAATGTCAGCGATACGGCACAGAGACATTGTTTTGTTTCCGTGCCGGAGTGGTCGCCGTATTTAGGGTCACCGAGCAGAGGCGCGCCCATAAAGGCCAGATGTGCCCTTATCTGATGGGAGCGTCCTGTCTGCAATCCGACAAGCACAAGCTGTTTCCGGCCGTTCTGGGCGAGGACTTCATAATGTGTGATAATCTTCTGCCATGAATCATCATCCGGCGTTGCGGAAATCTGTACATGATTGGTATGCTGATTTTTTTTCAGCCATGCGGTGCAGATTTTCTTTTTTTCCGGCAGGGGGCTGGATGTCACGGCGAGATACTGCTTTTTCACCTGATGCAGGCGGATGGCTTCATTCATCGTGCGGAGTGCTTCGGCATTCTTGGCGGCAATGACAAGGCCTTCGGTATTGCGGTCAATCCGGTTGCAGAGGGCAGGGGAGAAACTCTGTTCGGTTTCGGGATGGTATTCGCCTTTCCGAATCAGATAGGCCTGTACTTCATCAATCAGGGAGGGGATGTGATTCCGGCTTCCGGAGTGCGCATCCTGACCGGCGGATTTATACAGAAATAAAAAATTTTCATCTTCATGTATGATATGCAGATGATTCAGGTCTGTATCCGGATGGGGAACAGCAGATTCTTTCCGGAGGAAGAATTCTTCTTTCGCGAAAATCCGGATGGTATCGCCTTCTTGCAGGATTTCGTTTCCTCTGCATCGTTTTTCGTTATATCTGACATCTTTCTGACGGATGAGCTTATAGAGCATATTTTTCGGCATGGACGGCATGAATTTGCAGAGAAATTTATCAAGTCTCTGACCGGCATCATTCCGGCTGACGGTAATTTTATGAAGCATGATTCTGAAAAATTCCTTTCTGTTTTTGATATTTCTATTATAGCATATTCCGGAATATTTGAAAAGAGATTTTTGATTTTTATTTCTGCACGGGAGTGAAAATATCATGAAAAAAGAAAAACATTCTGAAGCCAATCTTCATGCAGGACATCGGGAGCGGATGCGGAATAAATTCATCCGCACCAAAGGTGTCGGATTCAGTCCGCATGAACTGCTGGAGATGCTTTTATATTATTCAATTCCCCGTGCCAATACGAACGAAATCGCACATCAGCTGATGACGCGGTTTGATTCTCTGTATGAACTGCTGACAGAGGGGGATTATCACACGTTCCGGAGTGTGACTGGAATCGGTGACAGAAGTGCTGTTCTGCTGGCTTTAATCGGCGAAATTTTCAAGCACAGTACCTATACGGAGCGGAAATCCGAATTTCTTTATAATTATGAGGATTTCTGCCGGTTTTTTCTGAATCATCTTCAGCATGAACATGCTGATGAAATTCTGATGCTTGTCTGCCTGTCAGATGATTTGGAGGTTGTCCGATGCGAACGGATAGAAACCGGTTCAGCCGGCACGGTAAAACTGCATCTTCATAAAATCGCGAAAATGGTATTTCAGGCAAATTGTACTATGCTGGTTCTGGCGCATAATCATCCGTCAGGAGAGGCTGTGCCGTCCTATCAGGATATTGCAGAAACCAGACTTCTTTATGAACGGCTGAAAATGCTGGAAATCGAATTGCTTGACCATGTGATTATCGGAAACGGAAAAGCCTATTCTATGGCGGAACATCATGATTTTTAGGAGGGATTCTGATGGATTTCAAACTGCATTCACCCTATCAGCCGTCAGGCGACCAGCCGGAGGCCATCGCTAAACTGACAGAAGGATTTCAGAACGGAAACAAGATGCAGACATTATTAGGCGTAACCGGCTCAGGAAAGACCTTCACGATGGCAAATGTCATCGCCAAGCTGAACAAGCCGACTCTGGTATTGGCACATAACAAGATTCTGGCGGCACAGCTCTGCTCGGAGCTGAAAGCGTTCTTTCCGGAAAATGCCGTGGAATATTTTGTCAGTTATTATGATTACTATCAGCCGGAAGCCTATGTTCCCAGTACAGATAGTTATATCGAAAAAGATTCTTCTATCAATGAAGAAATTGATAAGCTGAGACATTCCGC
>JAFUWP010000271.1 GCA_017483405.1 Oscillospiraceae bacterium
GTTGACGGCATTCATATTGATGATTATTTCTATCCGACTACTGACCCCGAATTCGACAGACAAGCCTTTTCTGAAAGCAACGCTCCCGATTTGGCCGAATGGCGCAGAAATAACTGCAATGCACTGATAAAATTATTATATCAGACTGTTAAGGAAAATAATCCGGATATTCCGTTCAGCATCAGTCCGCAGGGCAATTTTGAACTCAATTATAATCAGCTCTATGCCGATGTGAAACTCTGGTCATCAGAATCTGGCTATTGTGACATCATGATTCCGCAGATTTATTACGGTTTCCAGAATGATACGTGCCCTTTTGCAGAAACAGCACAGCTCTGGGCGGAAACCGTTACCGTTCCGAAACTCGTCATCGGATTAGGGGCTTATAAAATCGGCTTTTCCGACCAGTGGGCAGGTTCAGGACAATCCGAATTTTTGACTGACAGTACAGTCATCTCCAGAGAAGTCGAATTCGTTTCCGAACTGGACAACATCTCCGGCATTGCTCTCTATAGTTATACTTCCGTCTTCGAGCCGGAACAGCAGGTTTCCGCGCTGGTCAATGCCGAAAAAGAACAGATTTCCGAACTCCTTCATAAAAATACTGCTCCGGCAGAAACCGGAGCAGAATCTTAATTTTCAGTAAGGGCTTTTCTTGCAAGATGCGTTTCCAAATCGGCCAGTCTGGTAGGAGCTGGAATATGGCTTTCTTCGGTCACAAAATGCTGAATGATTTCTGTTGCAGTTTCCAGAGAAATCCCTGTTCCGACAGACAGGAACACCGGCTTGACATCCGCATGAGTCCGGAGCACTCTGCCATAGACTTCCCCATTGATGACAATATCAGAATAACTTCCGGCGGATTGTTCCGGTTCAGTATATTCGGCATCGAATACCCTGTAATATGTCTTCGCCACGCCGATAGAAGGCTTTTTCAGGAGCAGTCCGGCATGAGAAGCACTCCCGATATGACGCGGATGCAGATAGCCATTTCCGTCAAAGATATACAAATCCGGCTGATTCTGCAATAATTTCACTGTTTCGAGAATCAGGGGGATTTCGCGAAATGCCAGAAATCCGGCCATATACGGAACTTTAATTTCATCATGAAACTGCTGTTTCTCGATAACTTCACCCGTCTGATAATCCAGAACGACAATACAGCAGACGGCAAATTCCTGATTTTCCTGTTTCCAGTAGGCCAAATCCACACCAGCGACAGTTTTCAGATTCTTCATCTGAAAGCTGTCTGTACAGGTGATTTGAGATTTCAATTCATTCTGGATTTTTAAGAATTCTTCCTGCATTACTTTACAGCATCAAGCAGAGCCTGAACTTTATCGGTCTTTTCCCATGCAACATTGAGGTTTTCACGTCCGAAATGTCCGTAAGCCGCTACTTTTCTGTACTGAGGCTTTCTGAGGTCGAGCATCTTGATAATGCCATCCGGTGTCAGACTGAAAATTTCAGAAACAGCCTTTTCGAGTTTGGATTCTTCGACTTTGCCTGTACCGAATGTATCCACTCTGACAGAAACAGGCTTTGCCACGCCGATAGCGTAAGCAAGCTGAATTTCGCACTTGTCAGCGAGTCCGGCGGCTACGATATTCTTGGCGATATATCTTGCGGCATAAGCGGCACTTCTGTCAACCTTTGTCGGGTCTTTGCCGGAGAATGCACCGCCGCCGTGACGGGCATATCCGCCGTAAGTATCCACAATAATCTTTCTGCCGGTCAGACCGCTGTCACCCTGAGGCCCGCCGACTACGAAACGGCCTGTCGGATTGATGAAGATTTTGGTTTCTTCATCGATGAGTTCAGCCGGAATGACTGCATCAATCACGAGTTCTTTAATATCATCGCGAATCTGCTGGGTAGTCACTTCCGGAGCGTGCTGTGTGGAAACAACAACAGCATCCACGCGGACGGGCTTGTTATTTTCATCATATTCGACAGTTACCTGCGTTTTGCCGTCCGGTCTTAAATAACGGAGTGTACCGTTTTTGCGGATTTCGGTCAGCTTGATAGCAAGCTTATGTGCCAGAGAAATCGGCATCGGCATGAGTTCGGGAGTTTCGTTGCAGGCATAGCCGAACATCAGACCTTGGTCGCCTGCACCAGTTTCCTGTGTGTCGTAGGATTCATTGACACCCATTGCAATATCAGGGGACTGTTCATCCATAGCAATCATAACATTGCAGGTATGGCCGTCAAAACCGAATTTCGCTCTGTCATAGCCGATGTCCACAACGACCTGACGGGCGATTTTGGCAATATCAATATCTGCCTTAGTAGAAATTTCGCCCATGCACATGACTAAGCCTGTTGTTGTGACAGTTTCGCAGGCAACACGGCCGAGAGGGTCTTGTGCAAGAATGGCATCGAGAACGGCATCAGAAATCTGGTCGCAGATTTTATCGGGATGTCCTTCTGTAACGGACTCTGAAGTAAATACTCTTTTCATAATAAATAGCCTCCATTTTTTGATAAAAAATTTCATAAAGCGACACAACAGAGGCAGAATCAAAAAAACAGCATCCGGATTTTGACCGAACGCTGTGAATTGTACTTGATAATTCCTCATCTCTCGGTAATACCGCAGGATTTAGCACCATCAACAAAAAATGTCAGGTTGCCGGACTTCATAGGACCTGTTTCCTCAGTCACTCTTGATAAGGTTAGTTGCATAAGAGAGTTATGCCGCTGAATATCATTGTATCATATTTTTTAATTTTTGTCAAGGCCTGTAAGACAGGCTGACAGCATTTTTTCTGATAACTTTTTTCTATTACGGATAATATATTCAGCATTTAGTACAGCATATCTGCACAGGCTTTTATTCACCTTACATGGACAGCTTCTCAATGTATTCAGTCACTGGGAAAATAAGTCTGAACAGACGGGAGCGACCCGCTGCTTCTTACCCTGTGCAAGCACCAAAGCCCAGACGGGATTTATACCCGCAGTACCGCCACAGCATTCAGAATTTCATTAGAATATCTCCTAAAATAATGTGGATTCGTACCTTACGGCAGTACACTTCCTTCAACTGCTGCACGGATTTCGCCGTACAGTATCGGCACACTCTCTTATTCGGAACGTCCTTGCGGACTACCTGCGGTGGCTCATGTTTTCCACACATGGTCTTACAGGCTTCTTCCTCCCCACGGAGGCGGTCTATTGCGAGAGCCAGTCGGTCAGAATACTTTACATCTACATACACCTCATGCGCTGCGCCTTCTCTGTTGACAGGGACTCTCCCTCTGTCTCCTGAAAAATCATGTTACCATATTATTCAATCTCAAAGCCGCCTTGCGAACGTATCCGTCTGCCTGACGACTCAGCGGTTTCGGCGCACCCGTGCAGAGCAGCCGGCTCTCATTTTAACACACGGTTATGCAGACACACTGTACTAAATACTGAATATGCAATTTTCAAACTGCGGATTGCTTTTATTATAGCACATTACGGCATCATTGTCAAGCGGAATGCGAAAATCTGATTTCAGACATAAGGCGAATACACGCACTCGAAACCATTATCCGTCAGGCGGAGAATATCATTATAGACCAGAAAATGCTTATTATCGCACGGCATGGACAGATGATAGTGACCACTGAACCATAATTTAAAATCCAGACGGGAATCAATTTCATCGAAATAATCCGTCAGTTCATTGCGGTTATAGGCCTCCCAGCCGAACATATCCAGCTGGATATGCTGAGGGAGGGAATGGGTGATGACAATATCTGTTTTCCATCCGGCTTCTTCAAGGGCTTTTCGGCCGCGCTTCATCTCCGCGATGCTGGGAACTTCCTGTTTCCAGATAGAAACGCCCCATTTCCGGAAAGCCTTGTCATGGCTTTCCGCGCCGCCGAAGGCGAAAAATTTTCTTCCTTCAAGTTCAAAGCACTGTCCGCGCAGAATGTGCATAATATGTTCTGTAATCCTGTGCACCTGAATGCCGTTCCATTCTGACACCGGATAGGCATCCAGCATATCGAAATTTTCGTGATTGCCGTCA
>JAFUWP010000272.1 GCA_017483405.1 Oscillospiraceae bacterium
ACAGCGGCTGGAGAAGTATCCGTCCTGTTGTCGATACCGAAAAATGCATCGGATGTATGCAGTGTTATTTATACTGCCCTGACGGCGTTATCTCGATTCAGGAGAATAAAGCCGTGATAGATTATGATTTCTGCAAAGGGTGCGGAATCTGCTCGAAAATCTGCAAACCCAGCGCAATCGGAATGGAGCGTGAACGATAATGGAAAAATTCTTGTCTGGTGATGAAGCCTTCGCAGAAGGCATCCGGTTAGCCTGTCCGGATGTGATTTCGGCTTATCCGATTACGCCGCAGACCATTGTTGTCGAAAAGCTTTCCGAAATGGTGGAAGATGGCAGTCTCGATGCGGAATTCATTCATGTAGAATCCGAGCATTCGGCCTTATCCTGTGCGATGGGCGCAAGTGCCGCAGGAGTCAGAGCTTTTACAGCGACATCCTCGCAAGGCCTGTTATATATGGCAGAATGTCTCTATTATGCATCCGGCGGAAGATTCCCCATCGTGATGATGAATGCTAACCGCTCGACCGCTCTGCCGTGGAATATCTACGGCGACCAGAGAGACAGCTTATCTCAGCTCGATTCCGGATGGATTCAGGCTTATGCTGAAAATGCGCAGGAAAGTCTTGACCTTGCTTTAATGAGCTACTATATCGCGGAGCATAAAACCGTTTCGACTCCGTTCATGGTGAATCTGGATGGTTTTATTCTGACACATACTTATGAACAGGTGGACGTTCCGACTCCGGAACAGGCTAAGAACTTTCTTCCGCCTTACGAAACGGAAAATAAGCTCGATTTGGAAAATCCGAAAAATATGGCATTTTCCGCAGGGCCTGATACAAATTATATCTTCAAATATAAGGAACATGCGGCAATGTTCCGCGCGATTCCGGTTATCAAAGAAGCCGAACAGAAATTCGCTGAAATCTTCGGCAGACAATATTCCGGCCTGATTGATGCCTACAAAGCAGAGGATGCAGAATATATCCTGATTACACTCGGAAGTATTGCCGGACTCTGCCGCGAAATCACCGATAAACTCCGCGAAGATGGCATTAAAGCCGGAGTCATCAGAATCCGTTACATGCGCCCGTTTCCGGCCGAAGAAATCACAAAGGCCGTATCTCATGCGAAAGCTGTCGCTGTTCTGGAAAAGGATATTTCCTTCGGTAACGAAGGAACAGTTTTCACAAATATCTGTTCCGCGTTGCAGGGTGCAGGGCTGACTGTTCCGGCCTATAACTTTATCGGCGGACTCGGCGGACGGAATATCTCCCATCAGAATATTATTGAAATTTTTGAAAAAATCCAGTCCGGTACGGCAAACCGTGTCAACTTTATCGGAATCGAGGAAGGTGAGAACTCATGAGCGTATCAGCAAAAACTCTTGATAAAAATGAATATTTCTACGGTCACAAGGCCTGCGCCGGATGCGGAGGAAGTCTCGCCGTCCGGAACGTCCTGAAAGTCCTCGGAAAAAATGCAGTCGCCGTTCTTCCTGCCGGATGTATGTCAGCAGTAGGATTCAATTTTCCGCAGTTATGCTTTGCGAATAATGCGATTATCTCGACATTCGCCGGAACAGCCTCCATGCTGACAGGTATCGAAGCCGGATTTCGCCGGAGAGGCATCAAAGATTTCACGGCAGTCGGATTCGCCGGTGACGGCGGAACAGCAGACATCGGAATTCAGGCACTTTCCGGTGCTATCGACAGAAATGATAATATTATCTATATCTGTTATGATAACGAAGCCTACATGAATACCGGTATTCAGAAATCCGGACTGACACCGTTCGGCGCAAAGACAACGACCACTCCGGCCGGAAGTAACATTCACGGCAATATCCGTCCGAAAAAGAACATGTTCGAGATTGTTGCCGCTCATGATATTCCTTATGCGGCAACGGCAACAGTCGGCTATATGAACGACTTCCTGAACAAAGTCGAAAAGGCATCGAAAATTCAGGGGACAAAATACATTCATGTGATTGCGCCCTGTCCGACAGGATGGGGAATTCCGGTCAGTGATACCGTGGATGCCGCCCGCGAAATTGTCGACTGCGGTTTATGGTATCTTGCCGAATATGAAAATCATGAATTCAAACTCAGCCGCGACCCGAAGACATTCACAAGCGTTGAGGACTATCTCAGAAAACAAGCCAGATTCAAGCATCTGACAGATGAAGATATTAAAATCATCACCGATTCCAGAGATAAAAAATGGGAATTTATCAGAAAGAACTGGAATTAATTTAAATCAGAAAGAGGTTATCTATCATGCCCAGTTTATCACAGAGAACAGCAGGCTTTACAGATTCCGTTATCCGGAGGATGACGAGAATTTCCAATCAGTACGGAGCAGTGAATTTATCACAGGGCTTTCCGGATTTTGAACCGCCCAAGGAAATTCTGAATCGTCTTGCCGAAGTCACAAAAGAAGATTTTCATCAGTATTCGATTACATGGGGTGCGCAGAATTTCCGCGAAGCTCTTGCACGGAAACATGAACATTTTTCCGGCCAGAAAATCGACCCGAATTCCGAAATTGTCGTGACATGCGGCAGTACAGAAGCCATGATGGCCGCTATGCTCAGTGTAACAAATGCCGGAGATAAAGTCATTGTCTTTTCGCCGTTCTATGAGAATTACGGAGCAGATACTATCTTATCCAATGCCGAGCCGATTTATGTACCCCTGATTCCGCCGGAATTCAAGTTCAATCCGGATGTGCTCGAAGATGCATTCAAACAGCATCCGAAAGCAATTATCGTCTGCAATCCGTCCAACCCGTGCGGTAAGGTGTTCACCCGTGAGGAACTGACTATTATCGCAGATTTGGCGAAAAAATATGATACTTTCGTGATTACGGATGAAGTCTATGAACATATTCTCTATAAGCCTCATGAGCATGTTTATATGTCCACTCTGCCGGATATGAAAGAAAGAACGATTCTCTGCAATTCCCTGTCGAAAACTTATTCTATTACAGGATGGCGTTTAGGCTATGTTGTGGCATCGCCTGAAATTATTGATACCGTCAAGAAAGTACATGATTTCCTGACAGTCGGCGCGGCCGCACCCTTACAGGAAGCCGCCGTCACCGGCCTGAACTTCGGTGATGAATATTATCTCGACTTACAGCAGAAATATACCGAAAAGCGTGATTTGTTCCTGAAGGGTCTGGATACACTGAAAATTTCGCATACCGTTCCGGAGGGGGCATATTACATTCTGCTGGATATTTCAGAATTTGGCTATGATGATGACCTCAGATTCTGCGAAGATTTAGCCCGTCTGGTAGGTGTGGGGGCTGTTCCTGGGTCGAGTTTCTTCAAAGAACCGGAAAACAGATATATCCGTTTCCATTTCGCCAAGAAAGAAGATACTCTCAATGAAGCCCTCAACCGTCTGAATGACATCAGAAAGAAGATGCCTTATCATGTATGATGATATTATCCCCGTGATAGATGCGCATTGTCATATCTTTCCGGATAAAATTGCAGAAAAATCAAAAGATTCTGTAAGGGATTTCTATGAACTGCCGATGTATACTTCCGGAACAGTCGCGCATCTACAGGCCGAACGGAATCAGATAATTGAAATTCATCATCAGAAATATCAGATAGTGAAACAATTAATCTGTTCGCCGGCGGTTGTGCCGAAACAGACAAACAGTATTAATACTTTCATATCCGAAACCGTGAATACAGATTCCGGTTTTGTCGGATTCGGAACGATTCATCCGGAGAATGAAAATTTTCAGGAGATTCTTTCCGGATTTCGGGAGAAAAATCTCATCGGCCTGAAAGTCCATTCTGATTTTCAGCAGTTCAATATTGATGAGCCAAAGATGTATCCTGTCTATCACGAGACGGCGCGCCTGCGGATGCCGGTGCTGTTCCACATGGGAGATAAAAAGCTCGATTATTCGCATCCCAGAAGATTACAGAGACTTCTCGATGATGTGCCGAATCTGACAGCAGTTGCCGCGCATACAGGAGGCTATTCCCACTGGCAGGAGGCTTACGAAGTCTTAGAGCCTTCCGAAAGATTATATTTTGATATTTCCAGCACTCTGCAATTTATCGACCGCGATTTACTTCTGAAATTTATCCGGAAATTCGGCGAAAGTCAATTCTTTTTCGGAAGTGATTTCCCGATGTGGAATCCGGCAGAAGAACTCCGTACTCTGATAGATTTCAACTATCCGGAAGATTTGCTTTATAAACTTATCTTTCAGAATTATACAGAATTTCTTGAAAATTACAGTCCCGTCTGACGGGGCTGTTCTTTTTTCGGAAATTTCAAATCCGGCTTGCAAAAAAGTATCTTTTGTGATATAATAAGACATAATACTATTTTTATGAGGTGATGAATGATGCCATCTTTCAAGGGCAGACTGTGCAGAGCGTATATGCGCAAAACCAGTAATTTCAATATCTATTATACAGACGATGTTGTCGCAAAGATGAACAGGATTTCCGATAAGCTCCATAACGAAGACTATCCCGAAGGTTTCGAGTTCCATAAGGAACAGACTCCGAACGGCACAAAATATGAACGTCTTTCCAGACAGAATGTCGCCAGAAACGGCAGACTGATTCTCTATTTCCACGGCGGTGCGTATATCGCCAAACTGTTCGGATATTACAGGGATTTTGCAGAAGATTTCTATTATCAGGCCGGTGAAGCGGAAACTATCTTTCTGGATTACAAAACCGCGCCGGAATATCAGTATCCCACTCAGCTGAATGAAGCACTCGATTTATGGCATGACCTGACCACCCGTCAGGGCTATCAGCCGGATGAAATCATTCTCGGAGGCGATTCCGCCGGCGCGAATCTTTTGCTTGCTATGATGCTCAAGCTCCGCGATGACGGCGAACAATTACCCCTCGGCGCGTTCTGTATCTCTGCATGGACGGATATGACAGGTTCTTCCAAATCTTTTCATGAAAATTACGGAAAAGATGTCGAGTTCGGTGATTTGAAGCATCCTGTCATGTCAAGACAGACAAAAGAATATCTTCTCGAAAGCGATATTTATAGTTTTATCGGCGATGCCGACAGAACAGACCCCTATATCTCCCCCGTATTCGGCGAGTATCATAACTTCCCCCCGATGATGTTTACAATCGGCGGTGATGAAATGCTCCTCGATGATACCCTCACGATTGTCGAAAAGCTTAAGAAAGAAAATATTCCCGTATTATGCGAAATTCAGCCCGATATGTTCCATATCTATGCGACTCTCCGCGATATGATGCCCGAAAGTCAGCACAGCTGGAACAGAATTCTGAAATATATCAGAATCATGTATCACATTCAGTAAGGTGCTGATATGGAACAGAATTCTGAAAAGCAATATCTCGAATGCGAACGCTGGTGGACGCTCGCATTCTTGATGTATGTCGGAGGATTTTTCGGCGGATATACCTATTCTGTCAGAGGGGGCATTTTCTGCAACGCGCAGACCGCGAATTTTGTACTTCTGGCAATGGCACTCGGTTCAGGAGACTGGGCGCAGGCAAGATATTTATGCATCCCGATTACAGCGTATTTTCTGGGAGCAGTTGTCTCCGAAGCCGTTGCCGGAACGCTCCGGAAACATCACCGCATCCGCTGGGATACTCTCCTGATTCTCATTGAAATGCTTGTTGTCCTGATACTGGGATTCATTCCGGATAGTGCGCCGTATCAGATTTCGCAGATAGCCGTGAATTTTATCTGCTCGATGCAGTATAATACTTTCCGGCAGGCGGACGGCATCCCGATGGCGACAACCTTCTGCACGAATCACGTCAGACAGACAGGAGTTTTCTTCACAAAGGGAATTCGGCATCATGACTGGGCGCATATCCGGAGAATGGGCTTTCATGCCGGAATGCTGGCATTATTCGTAGCCGGAGGGGTTACATCGACAATTACCTGTCATCATTTTTCTGGGAAAGGTGTCTGGTTTGCGCTGATTCCGCTGATGATTACATTTATCGACCTGCTTCACGCAGACCTCAGCACCGAAAAAGACCAGAAAGACAGAATTCCGAAAGGACATTAAAAAAATCGGAATTTAACGGAGGACTGTTTTTATGCAAACAATAATTATTGTGCTTAATGCAGAGAAAATGTCAAACCCTGATTTAGATATTCGCTATACTTTGCCGGAACGTATTGAAGAATATACAAACAACCATGTAAAAGATAACGGTTACGATTACATTTCCGGCACAAAGTTAGGATTATGGCTTGAAACCGATAGTTCTGTGAACAATGTTGAAAAAATCATTCAGCTGATAAATACAGAAAGATTTTTAGAAAATGATTTATCAAAAGTGGCTGAGATTTATATTTCAGATGAAGAATGTGCACCATTTGAAAATTGTCATAAAATATATCCTATCTAACTATAAATTCTGATTTATCAAATATAAAAATACAGTCCCCGTTTTCGGAGACTGTATTTTTTCAGCCAAGTGCTACATCAAGAATCATCATGACAGCGAACCCGAACGCAAAGGCGATAACGCCGAGATTGGAACGGCTTTCAACGGACATTTCCGGAATTAATTCCTTCACGACAACATAAATCATCGCACCGGCGGCGAAGCTCAGCATACAGGGCAGAACTGGAACTATCAGCCATGCCGCGAAAATCGTCAGAACGGCCGCCAGAGGCTCTACCGCGCCGGAAAGTACCCCCATCCAGAAAGAGTGATTCCGATTCATGCCGTCCGCTTTCAGGGGCATCGAGATGATAGCACCCTCCGGAAAGTTCTGAATCGCGATGCCGAGCGCGAGCACCAGAGCCGCCGCCGGCGTGATTTCCGAACCTCCGTAGAGTAATCCGGCATACACCGCCCCGACCGCCATCCCCTCCGGAATGTTGTGGAGCGTGACCGCGAGCATCATCATCCGGTTAGAACCGGATTTCTCGACGGGCAGGAATCTGTCCAGCAGAAGCAGAAAGCCGATTCCGACGAGGAATCCGCCTGCCGCCGGAAGAAATGCCAGTTTTCCAAGCGATTCGGAAGACTGTTCGAGGGCAGGAATTAGCAGACTCCAGATGCTTGCAGCCGTCATGATGCCCGCGGCAAAGCCCATCAGAAAGCGTTTCAGCTTTAAATTAAACTGATTCTTCATGAGGAAGACACAAGCCGAACCGAGAGACGTACCTAAGAAGGGAATCAGAATTCCCTTACTGATTTCTATCATAAAAAATCACCTCTTTACAGAATTTCTGATTTAAGTTAGCAATTGCTAACTTATTACAAATATATCATACTACATTTTTGCAGTAATTGTCAAGAGCTGTTCTGAAATCTGTCAGAATCAGATAAATTTCCGCCGTCCGGTGCGGAATCCTTCGGATATTATGCTGAATTCCGGCCGCAGAAATCTGCTTATAGTTATTACATGACAGAAAGCTTGTTTCGGTGACAAACAATAATTATATACTTATCAGATAGGAATACTATGCTTGTTATAGATTTTACATATTGGACATTATCAGAAAAATGTGATATAATAAATCTAGAAATTGAAATTCCCGAAAGGAGCTGTTCTTTTATGATGCATTTTGTAGTTTGTCCCTGCTGTTGTTGTCAGAAAAATTTGATAATTTATGGCAGAAGAACAGCTATTCGGTAATCAGTTCATTATGCCCTGACAGCAGGGTATTTTTATCATGAGTTGGCGCGGAGTATGCAGGTTTCTGCATACTCCGCTTTAGTTATGCCTGATTGATTTTATTTAAGATAGGAGTTTGTTGATTATGGTACAGCATCAGGAAAGTACAACCGCAAAATTATGCGCCTTTGCAAGGGCATTTCATTCCAACCGCGCCAGAAAGAAGATTTTCGATGATTATCTTGCTTATGATTTGATGGGACGGGAAACTTATCAGACATTAGAAGCCTTCATCCGTGAGGAATTCACCGGCGGAGAGGATATTTCCGATTTCGTGAACCGGTATTTCGCACCGATTCCGCTTTCGAGACTGCCTTTCACCGAGCACAGATTGCAGGAATTCGCGCGGAATCAGAAAATTCAGTATGTAATATGCGGAGCAGGTGCGGATACATTTTCTTTCCGGAATGACAATCCGGATATTGAAATCTTCGAGATTGACCATCCCGATACCCAGCGTTACAAGCTCGAACGCATCGAAGAACTGGAATGGAACATTCCGGAGAATGTGCATTTTGTTCCGGTCGATTTTGAATCCGAACGCATGACAGATAAGCTGCTTGCCTCCGGATTCGACCCGAATAAGAAAACATTTTTCAGTATTCTGGGGGTATCATATTATCTGACACTGCCGGTATTCACGCACACCCTCAGCCAGATTGCAGAGCTTTCCGCACTGGGGAGCGTTCTGGTATTCGATTATCCGATAAAGAATCAGTTCATCGGCAGGGCAGGGGAACTGGAAGTTATGACCGAAGCACTCGGCGAAAAGATGCAGGGCGGATTCCATTACAATGAAGTTTCCAGAGCCTTGTATCAGCTGGGTTTCCAGATTGATACCTATCTGACTCCCGAAAAAGTTCAGAAATTATATTTCGATAACCGCACCGATGATTTGAGGGCATTTGAAAATGTCAGCCTGTTATCAGCAATTTTTACCAACGGCAGAATTGAAGATATGACCTGAATGAATGCAGAAGTATTGCCAAAAAAAGCAATACTTCTGCTGATTTTTTTGGAAATAAAAAACTGTATACGACATTCTGCCGTATACAGCCCATTATGATATGGTCGAGGTGACAGGATTCGAACCTGCGGCCCCTACGTCCCGAACGTAGTGCTCTACCAAACTGAGCCACACCTCGATGTTCTTGACTCAACAGATATTATTATACCACAAAACTTCGGATTTGTAAAGAGGTAAAATGCATAAATTTCAAAAAACTTTTTTTGCGTTTTTGTTGACTTTCTTCATAAAATATGTTATAATTAAAGTTATATATTCAAAAACAAAATACATCACATACGAGAGAAAGGAACTGAGTATTATGGCACGTTATGATTATGCGCAGGCCGCTTGTCCGCTGATTGATGAGCTGGCAGAAGCCTGCAAACAGGAATTTCCAATCAATCCGGAATTATATACAAAATATGATGTCAAGAGAGGCCTGAGAGACCTCAACGGAAAGGGCGTACTCGCTGGACTGACCAACATCGGCAATGTAGTAGCATCCAAAATAGTAGATGGTGTCAGCGTACCCTGTGACGGAAAACTTTACTACAGAGGCATTGATGTAGAAGATTTAGTGGCCGGATTTATCGCAGATGACCGGCTGGGCTTTGAAGAAACGACATATCTGTTACTGTTCGGAAAACTGCCGGATAAAAAACAGCTTGCGGATTTTACCGAACTGCTCGCGGAAATGAGAAATCTGCCGGCGATTTTCACCAGAGATGTCATCATGAAAGCCCCCAGCGATAACATGATGAATACTCTTGCAAAATGCGTTCTGACACTGTATTCTTATGACAGTGCGGCGAATGATATTTCGATTCCGAACGTACTGAGACAGTGTTTGTCGCTGATTAGCCTGTTTCCGCTGATTTCGGTTTACGGGTATCAGGCTTATCATTTCAAGGCGGGACAGAGTCTGATTATCCGTCAGCCGGATAAGAATCTTTCACTTGCGGAAAATATTTTATATATGCTTCGCGAAGACGGCAAGTTCACACCTCTGGAGGCAAAACTGCTCGATATGGCGTTAGTGCTCCATGCGGAACACGGCGGCGGTAATAATTCAACCTTTACGGTGCATGTGGTATCATCTTCCGGAACGGATACCTATTCGGCGATTGCGGCGGCACTCGGCTCGCTGAAAGGGCCTAAACACGGCGGCGCGAATATCAAAGTCTGCCAGATGTTCGATGACCTGATGCAGAATGTCACTGACTGGGAGGATGAAGATGCACTGGAAGTTTATCTCCGGTCACTTCTGCATAAGGAAGGATTCGACCATTCCGGATTGATTTACGGTATGGGTCATGCAGTCTACTCGATGTCCGACCCTCGTGCAAGAGTCTTCAAAGGCTTTGTGCAGAAATTATCCGTTGAGAAGAACCGCGAAAAAGAATATGAGTTATATGCAAGAGTGGAAAGACTTGCTTCAGAAGTGATTGCTTCAGAAAGAAAGATTTATAAGGGAGTCTGCGCGAATGTGGATTTCTACAGCGGATTTGTTTACAGAATGCTGGGACTGCCGGAAGAATTATTCACACCGATTTTTGCCATCGCAAGAATTTCGGGCTGGTCGGCACACCGGATTGAAGAACTGATTAATTCCAATAAAATCATCCGTCCGGCATACAAGGCCATTGTTGACCCCCGTCCTTATACGCCTTTGTCAGAACGCTGATTTTTCCCTGTAAGGCTTGCAATTTATTTCAGAATATGCTATACTGAATATAAATCATTTGATTCTCAGGAGGTTTTTTATTATGGGTTTTTTTGATAAATTAGGTGCAAATCTGACAAACGAAAGCCGGAAGTTTTCTCAGAAAGTGAAAAATTCCTCGGATGCCAGCAAGCTGATGAGCGAAATCACTGCCGAAAATAAGAACATTCAGGAAAATCTGACTGCTATCGGCAGAACGTATTATGATAATCATAAAGATGAACCGGATGAAATGTTTCGGGATATGGTGGATGCAATTTCCAAATCAGAACAGAGAATCGCAGAATTGCAGGAATCCATCAGAGTTATCCGCGCCAGAGAGCCGGAACTTGTTCCCGTGCCGGAAGATGCTCCTGCTCCTGTCAGAGCGCAGACGGCAAAGCCTTCGGCTATGGTCTGCATGGGATGCGGAAATACCTATCCCAGCGGAACAGCCTTCTGTTCGGTCTGCGGTCAGAAGTTAGTACCGCAGTATCAGGATGCCGCCGAAGTTTCCGCCGCACCTGCCCAGACTGCCGAAGATATTCAGTTCCAGACCGAACCTGTTATGTCGGAAGAAGAAAAGGCTGAGGCAGTAGATGCTGAAATCATCGAAACCACTACAACAGATTCCGCAGAGGAAGAACCCGTTGCCGAAACGGCAAAATTCTGCCCCTACTGCGGAAAGGAACTCACAACATCCGGTCAGGCATTCTGCGAAAACTGCGGTCATGCAGTCTGAATGTGATGAAACAGCATATTCATATTGCGGTTGTCGTTTCTACGATTGATGAAGAATATCAGAGCGGTATTCTGTACGGCATCCGGCAGTTTTCGGCCGCAAACGGGATTACTCTGGCGCATTTCGTGGCATCCGGCAACACCGGCGGAGATGCCGGCCACGATGCAGGAGAATATAATATTTTCTCGCTGGCAGATTTTCAGCAGTTTGACGGTGTTATTCTGCTGATTAATACCATCCAGAACGTGAAATATCGTGAAGCCGTTCTGGAACGTGTGCGCTCTCTCGATATACCGACAGTATGCATTGATAAAGATGTTCCGGAATTATATGCTATCTGCATTGATAACGAAAAGGCAATGCGTGATATTATGGAACATTTTATTCTGCATCACGGGTTTACGAAAATCAATTTTGTTTCCGGCCCTGCGGATAATATCGACAGTTCCCAGAGATTGAAAGCCTATCGGGAAATACTGGAAAAATACGGCATACCAGTAGAGGAAAAGCGTATCTGTCGGGGGAATTTCGTTTCTCGTGACGGCGCGGATGCTGTACAGAAATTCCTACAGGACGAACTTCCGCAGGCGATTGTCTGCGCAAATGATAATATGGCAATCGGCGTGATGAATGCGCTTTCGGCGCGCGGTATCCGCGTTCCGGAAGAAGTCGCCGTTTCCGGATTTGATTTTACCTATAACGCACGGAATTATGCACCGTCTTTGACTTCTGTAGAAAGGCCTCTGGAACATGTCGGTCAGCTTGCCTGCCGGAAAATTCTGAACAGGCTGGAAGGCATTCCGCAGGAACGGTGCGAAATCATGAGCACACAATGTCGCTTTTCACAAAGTTGCGGATGCGCCGAAACACCCCTCATGGATACGGATGTATTCAAGAAACGGAATTTTACAGTTCTGGAATCCTTTGCCGAAGATGTTTCATTCATCAGCCGGATGGCCTCTGCCCTGACGGAATGCGACAGTCTGGAAAAATATGCCGAAAATCTCAAACCGTTTATTCAGGAAATCCGATGCAAAGAATTCTGGCTGTGTCTCTGCGACAGCTGGACACAGGGCATCATGGCAGATGAAAGCGAAGAAAATTATCTGATGCATATCCTGTCGCCGGAACATTATCTTACCGAAGGCTACGGAAACAGAGTGCTTGTGCCTCTGGCTTACCGGAACGGCGAATTCTTTGATATGCGTGATTTTCAAGTTTCGGAAATGCTCCCCGAACTGTTCTCGCCCGAAAACGAACGCGGAGAATATTATTTTATGCCTCTGCACATTGGCGAACGAACCCTCGGTTACTGCGTTATGAAAGACAGCGAATTCCCTGTAAAAAGTAAGCTGTTCCATAATTTCATCACCAATCTCAGCAATTCGCTCGAAAGTGTCAGAAAAATCCTCTGCCTGAACAGAGTCACCCAGAAATTAAATAAATTATACACTGTCGATACGCTTGCGAATATCAATAACCGGAATGGTTTCCGCATCGGCACACAGCATCTGTTTCAGGAATGCATCCGCGAACGGAAGCCCGTTATGCTGATGTTTCTGGATATGGACGGCCTGAAATATATCAACGATACGTTCGGACATAAGGCCGGTGATAATGCTATCTGGTGCATGGCGGAAGTACTCCGTCAGGCCTGTACGGAACAGGAAGTCTGCTGTCGGTTCGGCGGTGATGAATTCATCATATTTGCCGCGGATTATACTATTCAGAAGGCCGAAGCACTTTCCGAAAGAATCCGGAATCTTCTGGAACAGACAAATCAGAGAAAAAAATTCTCCTATACGCTGGCGGCGAGTCTGGGGTATCACATTTCCGTGCCGGAACAGGATACCAATCTGTTTCAGCTGGTCACCATCGCCGACCATGTCATGTATGAGGAAAAGAAACGGCATAAAAATTCACGTTATCTCAAACAGGGTGCGCCGCATCCTGATACCGAATAAAACCCCTGCGGATTTCACTCCGCAAGGGTTTTATTCTTTATGAGATGAGATTATAAGGAGCTTATTTTGCATTAATCGGGCAGTCTTCCTGTTTAATCAGACCGACAATCAGTTTCATGACGTTCAAGGAGTCGATACTATCCGGAACTTCGTTCATGTTCAGGTCAGCATTGGCAACTCCCTGTTCAGTGAGCTTATCTTTGCCGAGAATAGCTTTGTTAATCAGGATAACATCCAGAATATTAACAGAACCGTTTTCATCGGCATCGCCCCAGAGTTCGGCAACGGCTTTTTCTTTATAGAACACTTCTACGGATTTCAGGGTGATTTCACTGAGTTCTGTTTCGCCCTGACCGCCATACCAGAAACCAAACTGAAGATTGCCATATTCTTCATTCAGGTCGATACTTGCCGGAGGCATCCAAGCGATTTCAATATCGCCGGCTTCGGTATTAGTAACGACATAATTCCATTCTGCGCCTTCGGCGGCCCACTGCATCCAGTCATCTCCGACAGATGCGCCGATGCCATAGACAAGCTTATCGAGGTCGGTATCTGCCGAAACGGTGAAGACAATAGCATGAACATCGTCTCTTGCTTCGAGTCCCAAATCATCCGCGAAACTGATTTCGCCGGACATATCGCCTGCTTTGATGGTTTTATTGAGTGTTGTTTTCTTGCTTGCAGTGTACTTGAATGTCTGGGTTTCGGTATAGGTCACAACACCGCCTAAGAGGTCAACAGCCGGAATTTCGGTATATTCTTCGGCATCTTCGACACCGTACCAGTACTGGAAGGAAATCGCACCAGCGGTTTCATAAGGCTGAACAGCTTCCGGAACATCCCAGATAACATTGAAATATTCACCAAGCTGATTGTCTTCGGAGGTCAGATAATAGCCATAATTGGGGGTAATACCGAATTCCACGCCGGCTTCTTCAAATTCAGCGATTTTATCCTGACCCATGTCGTTATACCAGTAGCCGGCATGTTCACTAATCGCAACACCCTTTGCGGCTTTAGCGGATTCGGTATCAGCCGGAGAGCCGTTTTCGACATTCAGGCCGCCGCCGTACATGAATTCTTTCACGCTCTGTGTGCTCTTGATGGTTGCCTGAAGGGATTCAATCAGCACGTTACCCTTTGAGCCGACACCGGACAGACCGAAATCAGAATAATTGAATTTGTGGCTGTTCATAGGGTCAGTGCCTTCTACGGGATTGACTTCGAGTTTGGCATAATATTCTTCATCATAGCCCTGTGTGAGGGTGAGAGGCGTTTCAAATTCGATTTGACGCGCCTGTGTTGCGCTCATCGTGCCTGTACCGTCTCCGTTATCGGTGAAAGACCAAGTACCGCTCTTTCTGTTGACGGTGTTCTGACCGTCTTTGATAGAGAGTGAATGTTCATCTTCGGAAGGTTCAGTCGTATCCGGAGTTGTTGCCGGCGTTGCTTCTTTATTGGTATTGACTTCAATCGACTTGATAGTGATGGTATTGCCGTCACTGTAATAGTTTCTGAACTCGAATTCGCCGTCATACTTGCTGTTGTAAGCATCTTTATACTTGAGGTCGAGTTTGGAAGTATCAATCACGATGATGATTTCGCCGTCAACAGCAGTCACACTTGTACCTTCGACTTCTGTTTTTCCGTCAGAGGTATCCACCCAGCCTGAGCCGTCCCATTCCATCCAGTAGGGAGAATCTGCAATGCCGATGCCGAATCCGTAAGAAACAGAACCGGTATAACTGCCTGTATCGAGTGTGATGGTGATGTTCTTGATGCCTTTTTCAGCCAAATCGGCGGTGAAAGCTCTGTAAGTGCCTTTTTCTTTGACATCGGCAACGGAAGAAGTAACTTCTTTTTCTGTAGTTTCTTCTGTTTCGGTGATTTCGGTTGCTTCTGTTTCGGAAACTTCTGCTGTAGTATCGTCAGTAGCTTCTGTTACGGAATCTGTTTCAGTTTCGGATTCCGTTTCGGTTTCTGTAACGGCAGGGGTTTCATTGGCGGTGATTTTATTGATGGTGATAGTTCCGCCTTTTCCGCTGTAGTAGTTTCTGAACTCGAAAGTACCGTCATATTTGCTGTTATAAGCATCAGCATATTTGAGGTCGAGTTCGGATGTGTCGATAGTGACAGTCACTTCTTTTCCGGCGGTGACCGGAACGGAAATTCCTTCGACAGAAATAGTTCCGCCTTTGGTATCTACCCAGCTTTCGCCGTCCCATTCCATCCAGTAGGGAGAATCTGCAATGCCGATGCCGAATCCGTAAGAGAAATTACCGGTATAATCCGCAGTCAGGGAAATGGTGATGCTCTTGATGCCGCTCGCGGCGATGTCAGCAGTATAGCCCTTATAAACGCCGTCAACTTCGAGGGTATCCAGCGCGGCAGCGGAAACGCTCATAGAAGCGGTTTCGATAAAAGCCGGCAGAGTAAAGGCATTTGCAGAAATGCACATTACGGCAGCAACGGCAGCGGCTTTCATGCGGTTTGTCATACTTCTGGTTATCATATAGAATCTTCCTTTCTGAAATAATCAATAAACAAATTCAATCACGTACAAAATTTTATACACAGTGATGATAAAAATTGTTCACTATGTGTTCATATTACTATTATATCACATACGAAAACGATTTTTGTGAACAATTTATGAATTTTTTCCTGTTTAGGGGAATCTTTATGTAGAAAAAATATGTCGGAATTCGTGCAGTTTGAACAAAGTGTGAATTTTTTAAAGATTAATTTAAGAAACTATATAAAACTATCCTTTCAGGATAACAAAAAAATCCCCTTCGGGAAGGGGATTTTTCAGTATTACATGATATTCCGGTTTTCCAGAGCCTTATAGAGCGTAACTTCATCGGCATATTCCAGCATACCGCCGACAGGCAGTCCGAATGCCAGACGGCTGACCTTTACGCCGAGTGGTTTCAGCAGCTGGGAGATATAAGCCGCTGTGGCATCGCCTTCGACAGTGGGATTGGTTGCCATGATGACTTCCTGAACGTCGCCGTTCTGCACTCTGGAAAGCAGAGAACGGATTTTCAAATCATCCGGCAGGACGTTTTTCAGGGGGGAAATCAGTCCGTGCAGAACGTGATACACACCCCGATATTCGCCGGTGCGCTCAAAAGCGGAAATATCCTTGGGGGTTTCCACTACGCATATCACGGATTTGTCTCTGGAATCGTCTTCGCAGACGGGGCAGAGGGGCTTATCCGTCAGATTTTCGCAGCACTGACAATAATGAACAGTGCGCCGTGCGTTGAGCAGAGCCTGTGCAAATGTTTCGACATCGGCCGCATCCATCGCCATGACATGATAGGCAAGCCGAGCAGCGGATTTCATTCCGATGCCCGGCAGTTTTGCAAACTGTTCTGTCAGTACGACAAGCGGCAGTGCATCATGATTTGCCATACAGATTCTTAGAATAAGCCAGGCAGGGAAACACCGCCGGTGATTTTGCTCATTTCGTCTTCGGTTGTCTGTTCAATCTGGCCGACTGCTTCATTGACAGCACTGATGATTAAATCCTGAAGGGTTTCAATATCTTCGGGGTCAACGACTTCCTTCTTGATGTTCAGGGACTTGATAGTCTTTTTGCCGGTCATAACGAGTTCGACAGCACCGCCGCCGACAGTAGCAGTAAAGTCACGGGCTTCGATGTCATCCTGTAATTCGGTAATCTGGTCCTGCATTTTCTGTGCCTGACGAATCATCTGGTTCATGTTCTGGGCGTTATTGCCTGCGCCCTGAGGAATTCTTGCTCTCATGATGGTTTTTCTCCTTTTTGATTAGAATAATTTTAAAAAAATAGAAATCTTTTATATAACAGTGGTCTGTAAACCGCTGTTTTTAGCGCGTTCAATCATTTCTTCCACGGGACGGGGCTTGACGGCCTCCGCGGAACATTTCGCACGGATGACAAATCGCTTTCCGGTGATGCGGAAAATGGCCTCGCTCAGAGAACGGGCGTTTTCTTTTTGCTTGAACATCGTGAGAAATAATTGATTCTCAGCAGTGATGAGAATAATATTGGCATAGAAAACGGCTCTTGAACCTGCCAGCGTTCCCAGCACGGCCGGATTGAGTTTTCCGCATTCTTCAAGAATTTCATTCCACTGCGGGAGAGGTTTGAAATCTGTCATTTTGAGCGTTTTCAAATCGACTTCCGGTTTTGGTTCTGGTTCAGGGGAAGACTGCGGTTTTGTCAGCGGATGTTCCTCCGCAGGCTGATGCTGTTCGAGCATCGCGATTCTCTGCATAAGCTGCTGAATTTCGGCAGAATCCGCAGGCGCGGAAACGGCCGGAGACGGTGCGGAAGTACTGCAAACACGGATAAGCATCATTTCCAGTTCGACACGCTGATTGACAGCGCGGCTCATGCGTTCGCGGCAGGCCTGAAACTGATTCAGAATCTGCATGATAAAATTCATATCCTGTTCGGCAGCGAGTTTCTGTAAAGAGGGAATTTCATCCGCCATGCAGTGCAGGAGGGAAATATCTCCGGCGGCTTTCAGGAGCATAACATCTCTCTGCATGAGGATTAATTCTTCGCAGAGTCTCTGCAAATCTTTAGAATTTTCATGAAGACGGGCGATGATTTCCAGAATGCCAGAAATATCTTTTTGCTGAATTTTTTCAAGAATCTGAATTAAGTATTCACGGCCGGCAGTACCGGCGGCTTCGGCAGTCATCTGCGCGGTGATGGTTTCACCGTAAGCGGAGCATCTGTCGAGCAGGGAAATCGCATCGCGCATACCGCCGTCAGAGAGTTTCGCCATCAGTTCGGCGGCGGATGGTTCAAGGCTGATATGTTCCTGTTCTGCGATATAGAGCAGACGCGTCACAAGGTCTTTCTGCTGAATTCTCCGGAAGTCATACCGCTGACAGCGTGAAATAATCGTTGCCGGAACTTTATGAATTTCGGTGGTTGCCAGAATGAATTTCACGTAGGGCGGCGGTTCTTCCATGATTTTCAGAAGCGCATTGAATGCGCTTGCCGAAAGCATGTGGACTTCATCAATGATGTAAATTCTGAACCGGCATTTTTCCGGCGTGTAGACAGTAGCATCGCGGAGGTCGCGGATGTCTTCGACACTGTTATTGGATGCGGCATCAATCTCGGTCAAATCGGAGAGAATGCCCTGTTCTGCGGCTTTGCATATTTCACATTCCAGACAGGGACTTCCGTCCGGAGCGGGATGTTCGCAGTTCACTGCTTTTGCGAGGATTCTTGCGCAGGTGGTTTTGCCCGTTCCTCTTGAGCCTGTAAACAGATAGGCATGAGCCGTTGTGCCGGATTTTACCTGATTCCGGAGCGTTGTTGTCACCTGTGGCTGAGAAAGAACGTCAGCGAATGTCATCGGCCGCCATTTTCTGTATAAAGCCTGATACATACGGCACTCCTTTCTGTATGCTCAAAAAAAATTCGGAACATAGGTGTGCAGGCTTGCTGCGGCACATGAGAACATCCGCTTAATGCTGCTCGCTTCCACGCCTGACATGGTTCACGGCGAATCATTGCACAGGGCCCGCACACCTATATTCCGAACGGAATTCAGCCATTTTCTGAACTCTGTAGCTTATTATAACACATTTTAAAAGAAAATGCAAGAGTCAAAAAGAATTTTTCTGAAAACCGGAATCTTTTTGGTGATAATGTCAAAAATGAAATCTTGTTTTTGTGCATGTATACGAATTTTTTTATTTTTGAAAAAATACTTGTCATCCGCTGAAATTTTTGGTATAATGAAATAGGAAAATGATTTCTAACCTCTTTCTCTTATTTTTTGCTGAAAAAGGCATGGCTATGCTGTGTCTTTTTCACTTCTTTGTTTTTTCGGCTTTTTATTTTGAAATGATAAAAATCAAAAGGCATTTCTGGTTTTTCAGAAATGCCTTTTCGTGTTGTATCTTAAAAATAAATAATAATCAAAATAATCGGGATAAAAATCAATTACTTGTTTTTAGCGGTATCTTTGGATTTTGTTTTAGAAGTGGTTTTTGTGGAAGTCTTGGAAGAAGATGTGCCCTTCTTAGGTCTGCCGGCTTTTTTCTTGGGAGCGTCTTCCGCTTTGGGAGCTTCTTCGGTCTTTACTTCTTCAGCAGGAGCTTCTGCCGGCTTTGCTTCTTCAGCCGGAGCTTCTTCAGCGAAAGCGAGTTGACCTTCTGCGGGTTCTTCAGCCTTAGCTTCTTCTTTTTCAGCCTTTGTTTTCTTAGCTGTCTTCTTGACAGCGGCCGCAGGAATGATGCCGCTGAGTGTGAGGGTCTTGTCCCAGTCGCCTTCGTGAGCGATAGTACCTTCTGTAATAGCAGATTCCAGAGTCTTCTTGCCCTGAGCGACTGCCAGAATTTCTTCTGCATCAGCAGTCAGCAGGAAATCACGGTCATTGTAAGTGTACGGTTCTACACAGAGTACGCCGTCCTTGATTTCGATATAGAATGCGCCTTCTGCCTCGCCGGTAACATTTACCTGTACAGCGATGTGTTCCTCGATTTTGGAGGCGTCTGCCTTTACTACCAGAGCAGTTCTAACCTTTTCTACCAGTTCATGATAAGTCATTGCCTTTTCACCTTTCTTTTCTTCGGTTGCAGTAAGCGGAAACATCACGCATTGACCGCAAAAATTAATTATTGGCTTATGGAAATATTATACAAGATATTATGCCGTTCGTCAATGAAAAAATGTAATTTTCTCTATTTAGCACAAGTTTTTCTTGATTTCACGACTTTTTTTCAGCCAAAAATTCAAAATGCCGATTTTCCCCGAAGAGCATAAAAAATACAGTTCTGAGTTATTTTTGCAGTTTTTGTCTTTTTATACAAAGAATTGAAAAATTTGTGAAAAATCCCTTGACTACTCCGGCAAAAAAGAGTATAATAGAAATATAAATAAACTATCAAGGAGGGATTTCTTTGACTAATATTCTTTTTGCGGCCTCTGAATGTGTACCGTTTGTAAAGACGGGAGGTCTGGCCGATGTTGTCGGCGCACTGCCTAAGAATCTCGATAAAGAACGCTTCGATGTCCGTGTGATTATTCCGTATTATACCTGCATTCCTGGCAGATACAGAAATTTCTTTCACTATCGCCATCATTTCTTCATGGACTATGCAGGACGGCAGGAACATGTCGGTATTATGGAATATGAATATCATGGCATTAAATATTACTATGTGGATAACGAGTATTATTTCAACGGCGAAACACCCTACAGCAGTGACCTGAAATGGGACATTGAGAGATTTACGTTCTTCTGCAAGGCAGTACTGGCCATGATGCCGGTTATCGGATTCCGTCCGGACATCATTCACTGTCATGACTGGCAGACAGGCCTGATTCCGGTGCTTCTGCACTCCACATTTGCGACACATCCGTTTTATCAGGGTGTCAAAAGCATTATGACCATTCACAATCTGAAATTTCAGGGTGTATGGGATATTGATGCCTTCCAGCACAATACTCAGCTTCCGGATTACATGTTCACACCGGACAAGCTGGAATTCCACAAGGATGCCAACATGCTGAAAGGCGGTCTGGTCTATGCAGACTATATCACCACCGTCAGCGAAACTTATGCGGAAGAAATCAAAACCCGTGAATACGGCGAAGGCCTTGACGGTCTGCTTTCTTCCCGCAAGATGTCTCTCAGAGGTATCGTGAACGGCATTGATTACAGCATCTTCGACCCGAAGAACGACAAGAAGATTTTCTATAACTACGATGTCAGCGATGCCATCACCGGCAAGGCAGAAAATAAACGCAGACTACAGGAAGAACTCGGTCTCGAACAGGACGGCAGAAAAATGCTCATCGGCCTGATTTCCAGACTCACCGACCAGAAAGGACTCAACCTTCTGAGCGATGTGTTCGAGGGCAGATTCTTGGATGACAATACCCAGTTTGTGCTTATCGGTACAGGTGAACCAGGGTATGAAAATGCATTCCGTTATTTTGCAGGGCGTTATCCTGGAAATGTTTCCGCGAATATCTGCTATAACGATGAACTGGCTCACCGGCTTTATGCGGCCGCTGATATGATGCTTGTGCCATCCAGATTCGAGCCGTGCGGTCTGACCCAGCTTATTTCTCTGCGATACGGTTCGATTCCGCTTGTCCGCGAAACCGGCGGTCTGAAAGATACCGTACAGCCCTATAACGAATTTGAACTCACCGGAACAGGTTTCACCTTCAAGGAATTCTGGTCAGAAGCATTCTTAGGCTCTGTCAACTATGCGAAGTCTGTATTCTTCAATTATCGCGATAACTGGAATGATATGCTCCGCCGCGGCATGGAACAGGATTTTTCATGGAACAATTCCGCAAAGCAGTATGAAGGCATGTACGAATGGCTTCTCGGCAAAAATTGAATTTTAAATTTCAGTGACATGTCACAGACAGGGAAAAGCATCAGTTTTCTGATGCTTTTTTCTGTTGCTATTTTACAAAAATTCGGTAATTAATGCAAAAAAAAGCCTGCTGGCTTGACTTTTAGGCATATTCGGGGTATAATAAATTATGTTATCTATCAAAAAGGGAGTTCTTTTCAGTGAAATTATGCAAAGAATTATATGCTTATCGCGAAATGATTTTCAGTCTTGTTCGCAAGGATTTGCGCGGACGGTATAAGGGCAGTGTTCTCGGATTTTTATGGACATTTATCAATCCGCTGTTTCAGCTGATTATCTACACGATAGCATTTTCATTTATTCTGCCCAGCCCGATTGAAAAATATTATCTGCATTTATTTGTCGCGCTGATACCGTGGATATTTTTTTCATCCAGCTTGCAGGGCGGTGCAAATTCGATTATGGCCGCGAAAAATCTTGTCTCTAAGATTTATTTTCCTCGCGAAGTCATCCCGATTTCGTATGTCACAAGCTGTTTTGTGAACATGCTCCTGACGTTTATTATTATCTTTTTTGTCGTGATATTTTCGGGAGTCGGGCTGAATCCGCTGGCAATCGCCTGTCTGCCGGTTATCATGCTGGCGGAATATATCATGTCGCTGGGACTGGCTTTATTATTCTCGGCGGTGACGGTATTCTTCCGCGATATGGAACATATTCTGAGCATCATCACGATGGCTTGGATTTATCTTACTCCGGTATTATACCCGATTGATATGATTTCTGACCAGAGAATTCAGAAATTATTTTATCTCAATCCGATGACTTCTGTTATCGTTGCGTATCGCGATGTACTGTATTATGCGAAAGTGCCGGATTTATCAACGCTGGTGATGGCTTTCCTGTTCGGGATTGCAAGCCTGATTCTCGGAGAATTCGTATTCTCAAAACTGAAAACAAGATTTGCGGAGGTATTGTAATCATGAATCCAGAAAATGCCATTGAAGTCCGCAATGTCAAGAAAAAATTCAAGATTTTCTACGATAAGGGCAATGACCTCAAAGACCGGATTCTGTTCCGGAATCGGAATCATTATGAGGACAGATGGGTGCTGAAAGGCATCAGCTTCAGCGTGAAAAAGGGTGAGGCAGTCGGCTTAATCGGTCACAACGGATGCGGAAAAAGTACCACACTCAAACTGCTGACAAAAATCCTCTATCCGGATGAAGGCACTGTCGAAATGGCAGCACCAGAATAGCCTGCACCACG
>JAFUWP010000273.1 GCA_017483405.1 Oscillospiraceae bacterium
CTTCCAAGCGGGGACGGCGGTTCAAATCCGCCTGCGGACATCTGCACTGCTGATACAGTGCATAATTAATTTCCGGTAGTTTATGAAAAATATCGTTCCAATGGCGAAGAAACAGGTCAAATCCTGTCCGGTATGTCCGTATAGCTCAGGGGTTAGAGTGGCTGGCTACGAACCAGTAGGACGAGGGTTCAACTCCCTCTGCGGACATTTTATCGGTAGTTTATTTTAAAACAGCATTCCAATGATGCAGAAACAGGTCAAATCCTGTCCGGTATGTCCGTATCGTTCAGCGGTGAGGACGCTAGATGTGCCACTCTAGAGATGAGGGTTCGACTCCCTCTGCGGACATTTTATCGGTAGTTTATGAAAAACGGCGTTCCGGTAACGCAGAAACGGAGAAATCCGTCCGATTGGCTCACATCAGTGGCAGAACACCGCCCCGCAGTTGGTGAGGCCGGTTCGATTCCGGCTGTGAGCTTTCTCCGGTAGTTTATTTTAAAACAGCATTCCAACGATGCAGAAACAGGTCAAATCCTGTCCGGTATGTCCGTATAGCCTAGGGGTCAGGGCGGCTGTTGTGCCACGGCAGAGAACGGCGGTTCAAATCCGCCTGCGGACATGTACATAATTTTATTTTACAATATATCCAATAAAATTGCAAGTAGTTTCTGAAAAATAAAAACGCCCTCCGGATGGAGAGCGTTCTTTTTTGTGATGTGAAAACTTATGTCAAATTACTTGTTGACAGCTTCCTTCAGGTTCTTGCCTGCCTTGAAAGCGGGAGCTTTGCAAGCTGCAACGTCCTGCATTTCGCCTGTTCTGGGGTTCTTGCATTTCTTGGCAGCGCGTTCACGTACTTCAAATACGCCGAAGCCTGTCAGAGTTACTTTTTCGCCAGCAACGAGGGCATCTTTTACACTGTCGAAAACAGCGTCAACGAAAACGCCTGCTTCCTTCTTGGACTTACCAGTTTTTTCGGCAACAGCCTGAATCAGTTCTGCTTTTTTCATAATATGAACTCCTCCAAAATAATTAATATACTAGTATTATATACGATTTTAAGGGATTTGTCAAGAAATTTCCGGAAAATCGGCATTTCTGTGCAAATTCATGTAAAATGCGGCATGATTTTAGTCAATATACTATATAAAATCCCCGAAAAACGTGGATTATGCTTTATCCAGACCGTTTCTCAAATCCTGACAGAGTGCGGCAATTTCGGGAAGGGCATTCTGCTGGAATTCTCCGATTTTGCTCACGACAGCACTGCCAACGATAACACCGTCACAGTAAGAGCCCATCTTCTGAGCGGCCTCGCCGTTGCGGATGCCGAATCCCACACAGTAAGGGATTTTGGAATATTTCTTGACTTCATCAAAGAAAGCATTGAAATCCGTATCGAATTTATCTCTCATGCCGGTCACGCCAACGGAAGAAACACAGTATAAGAATCCCTGCGCTGCGGATGCGATTTTCTCGATACGTCCGGTAGAGGCCGGAGTTACAAGGCTGATGTTATAGACATTGTTTCTTTCAGCGGCCGCCTGAAATTCGTCATGTTCCTCGAAAGGCAGGTCAGGAACGATAATGCCGTCAATACCGATTTCACGGCACTTATCAAAGAAAGCATCCGTACCGGAACGGAAGATGGTATTTGCATAGAGCATTAGCAGAAGAGGCATATCCGTCTGTTTTCTGAGCTTTTCCACCATGCCGAACACGCCTTTCAGCGTAGTATGATAATCACGGAGCGCACGGAGACTTGCCTCCTGAATGACTTGACCTTCTGCGATAGGGTCAGAGAACGGCACACCGATTTCGATAATATCCGCGCCGTTTTTCTCCATTTCGAGCACGGCTTTTTCGGTAAGGTCGAGGCCGCCGTCACCGGCGGCGATATAAGTAATCAGAGCTTTTTTGTTCTGGGCTTTGAGCTGTGCAAATTTTTCATCAATTCTATTAGACATTTAAATTCACTCCTCTGTATCTTGCAATCTGCTGAACGTCTTTATCTCCGCGTCCGGAGAGGTTGATAATCATAATCTGGTCTTTGTTCATTGTCGGTGCGATTTTGAGCGCGGCGGCAACGGCATGAGCGGACTCAATCGCCGGAATGATGCCTTCTGTTTTCGAGAGATATTCAAAAGCCTGAACAGCTTCTTCATCGGTAATGCAGACATAATCAGCACGGCCGGTTTCATGCAGATTAGCATGTTCAGGGCCGATACCTGGGTAATCCAGTCCGGCGGAAATCGAATATACCGGTGCAATCTGGCCTTCATCGTTCTGTAAGAAGATGGACTTCATGCCGTGGAAGATGCCTAAATCACCCTTTGTGAGCGTAGCGGCATGGAATTCGGTATCCGCACCTTTTCCGGCGGCTTCTGCGCCGACCAGTCTGACGGAAGTATCCGGAATGAAATCATAGAAGATACCCATCGCGTTAGAACCGCCGCCGACACATGCGACAACGCAGTCAGGGAGACGGCCTTCTGCCGCGAGAATCTGCTGTTTTGCTTCTTCGCCGATGATTTTCTGGAAATCACGTACCATAGTCGGATAGGGACGAGGGCCCATAACAGAGCCGATACAATAGAAAGTCGTTGCGATATTGGTTGCCCAGTCTCTCATAGCTTCATTGATGGCATCTTTCAGAGTAGCTGTACCGGAATCGACACCGGTCACTTTTGCGCCGAGCAGTTCCATTCTGTAGACGTTGAGTGCCTGACGTTCCATATCTTCGCGGCCCATATAGACTTCGCATTCCATATCGAAATAAGCGCATACCGTAGCAGTTGCCACACCGTGCTGACCTGCGCCGGTTTCTGCGATAACGCGCTTTTTGCCCATTTTCTTAGCCAGAAGAACCTGACCGAGCGCATTGTTAATCTTATGAGAACCTGTATGATTCAGGTCTTCGCGCTTGATATAGATTTTCGGCCCGTTGAGGTCTTTTGTCATCTTGTCAGCATAGTACAGTAAAGACGGACGGAATGCATAATTATGATATAAATCCTGTAATTCTTTCAAAAATTCAGGGTCTTTGCTGTACTTTTCGTAAGCCTCCTGTAATTCAGAGACCGCATTCATGACAGTTTCGGGGACGTACTGACCGCCGAAATTGCCGAATCTTCCGATTTTGCTCATAAATAAACTCCTTCTTTCTTAGTTTCTGATGATTTGTATGATGCTTTTGATTTTGTCAATGTCTTTATGTCTGTCAGTTTCGACACTGCTGGAGACATCCACGCCGAACGGCTGAACTTCTCTGACAGCATCGGAAACATTTTCGGCTGAAATGCCTCCGGCGAGGAAAAATAGCTTTTCAGGGCGGTTTTCCCTGATAATATCCCACGGGGCAAGCGTTCCCGTTCCGCCGTGAGAAACTTCCGAAAAACTGTCGAGCACAAGCTTATCTACAGGAAGTGCATCAGCTTTCTGAATATCTTCCGGAGTGCGGACACGGACGGCTTTCCAGATTTCGCCGTGAAAGATATTTTTCAGTTCGCGGATATAGTGAATATCTTCTTCGCCGTGGAGCTGAATTACGTCTAATTCTTCGTGATAGGCGCATTTTTTGATTTCTTCAATGGGTTCATTGACGAAAACGCCGACAGTCTGAATTTTTCTATCGAGATAAGATTTCAGCTCATAAAAAGTACCCATAACGATACTTCTGCCGAATCCGCCGGAAAGGATAAATCCTGCATAATCCGGCGGATACTGATTCAGAATTTCCACATCTTCGCGCCGTCTGATTCCGCAGATTTTAATTGTCGTTTTCATGCCGTACCCTCTCGGAGTGCGTGAAGTGTTTCGGTAATGTTATCACTTCTCATGAGCGTTTCGCCGATAAGAACGGCATCCGCGCCGTTTTTCCGGACGGTTTTCATATCGGCATTATTTTTGATACCGCTTTCGGAAACTAAAAGCTGACCGGCCTGCCGCATAGAGGCGAGTTCCGCAGTCGCGGAAAGATTCACTTCAAATGTTTTGAGATTCCGGTTATTGACCCCGATAAGTTTCGGATTCAGTTTCTGAACGGTTTCCATTTCTTCACGGGTATGGACTTCAATCAGGCAGTCAAGGCCGAGTTCATGTGCCAAATCAAAATAGCTTTTCATTCTGGAAAATTCCAGAACGGCGGCAATCAGCAGAACTGCCGATGCTCCTAAATATTTTGCTTCATAAATCTGATATTCATCAATCACAAAATCTTTCCGGAGAATCGGAATACTGACAGTATCCGCGATGTTTTTCAGATATTGGCTGTTCCCCTGAAAGTAATGTTCTTCTGTCAGGCAGGAGATGCAGTCCGCGCCGGCGGATTCATATTCCTTTGCGAGTTCGACAGGATGAAAATCCGGACGGATAAGGCCTTTCGAGGGAGATGCTTTCTTGACTTCGCAGATACAGGAAAGTCCTGATGTTTCCAGTGCCTTGATGAATCCGGCTTTTTGCGGAGCATTTTCCGCAAGACTGCGCATTTCCGCAGGGAAGATGCGTTCTTTTTCGGCATCGAGCTGAATCTGACGCTGTTTGCAGATGTCATCTAAAATCATGATATTACTCCATTTCGTTGGTAAACTTCACGAATTCTTCGAGTTTGGCGAGTGCAGAGCCGTTGTCGATAACTTCGGCAGCTTTCTGAATGCCTTCTTTAAGAGTTTCGGTCACTCCGTAAGTATAGAGTGCTGCGCCGGCATTCATCAGAACGATGTCACGTTTCGCGCCGGTAACAGTACCTTCCAGAATTCCTCTTGTAATCTGCGCATTTTCGGCAGGTGTACCGCCTACGATTTCGGATTTATCGTAGCGTTTCAGACCGAATTCTTCGGGAGTGATTTCGTAAGTCCTGAGCGTTTCGCCATTGACTTCGGTCACGGTAGTGGCATCAGAAATGGAAATTTCATCCATAACATCATTACCGAAAACGACCATAGCTCGCTTGATGCCGACCTGCTGAAGGACTTTCGCCATGATTTCGGTCAGGGATTTTTCATAGACACCAAGCACGATATAATCTGCCTTCGCCGGATTGGTCAGAGGGCCTAAGATGTTGAATACTGTCCGGACACCGAGCTGACCTCTGACAGGGCCTACGAAACGCATACTTGCGTGATAGCTCTGGGCAAACAGGAAAGAAAGATGTGTTGTTTCAAGGCATTTTTTAGCCTGTTCGGGCTTCGAGGCGATTTTCACGCCGAGAGCTTCAAGAACATCAGCCGCACCGCTCTTGCTGGAAACGCTTCGATTTCCGTGCTTTGCGACTTTAGCACCGGCGGCGGCCGCTACGAATGCCGAAGTTGTCGAGATATTGAACGATGCACAATGGTCACCGCCTGTTCCGACAATATCAATACTGTTATTTTCATCGGGAACGAGACTTGC
>JAFUWP010000274.1 GCA_017483405.1 Oscillospiraceae bacterium
GAAGTTTTTGTTCTTCTGTGGGATAGATACGGAACTTGTATGCTTTATTTGCCATCTTCTCACCGCCTTTCAGGATTCTATTTTTATTATCTCATATTTGGGAACTTCTGTCAATAGGTGGGACGCAATTCATCCCCAGCCTAAGAGGCGGGGGGGGGCTTGCTAATCTTTGATAAAAAATCCTCTGCATTCCGCAGAGGATTTTTTTGGATTCAGAAAATATTTTCATCGAATACCCAGATAACATAGTTCCGGACAGTAAATTCTTCATGCGCTTTCGTCAGAAGCTCATAATTGCTGTCCTTAAGTTCCTGCGCCTCGGATGCCGTGAGCAGAACAAAATAATTCTCCTGTTCAGGCTGGTCTCTGTACCATTTCATATTACACTGATATTTTCTTACCCAGAGTTTGCCTTCTTCCAGCGCAACACCACGGCATTTCACTCTGGAATCGGAAATCACCGTCAGGGAATTCGCCTGCCAGAATGTCGCATAACCATAAGTGAGATTTCTCTTTTGAAGTTCATCCGATAGCATATAGAGATAATTACGGGACGTATTGTCTTTCGGCATCGAGATGATGGTATTCGCATGAATTCCGCTGACTATCATGATGCAGACCGTCAGCAGAACCGCAAGCCGTTTCCGGTCAGCCTGCGAAAATGCCCATCTCAGAAACGCGGCGGAAACAATTACTGACATCGCCGCAATCGGAGAAAGCCTCCAGTTCGCGGCCGAAAGTTTACCGAAGACATAACCCATCATGATGAGCAGTGTCATGAACCAGTATGTCAGAATCAGAATTCTAAGCCGTGCATCTTTGATTTTCTTCCAGTACAGAAGCGCGATAACAGGCAGAATCAACAGCAGAATTCCTGTTATGATGCACATCAGTGAGCCAGCACTTTTCACGCTCATGAGAGGTTCATTCGCCTTCGTTTCCACACCGAGCAGAGAAAGCCATGCCAGCGGAAATTTTTCAAGATTCTCCTGCCATTTGTCCATAGCAGAATAAGCTGAATAAGCATCCGCATAATCGGCGGTCATGCCGTTCGCCGCGAATTTCGTCAGGAAATAGCCCCCTGTTGTCATACCGAGCATGATAATCAGCAGAATAAGCGTATACAGATTCCGCTTAGAGAAAATTTTCGTTTCGGCATCGAGCCAGCGTTCACAAAAAACTGCTCCCGTCACCGGAAGTGCGAAAATCGTGATTGCTGTAATCTGGTCGCTCCCCGTCAGCAGAAACCATACACCGATGCTAATCATACATAAAATCAGATGTATTTTATTTTTTCTGACTTTATCCGGAGAACGAAATGTTTCCGTGCGTTTTATCAGTTTCATGCACCGGAATATCATCGCCAGCCCTGCAAAGATGAAACATACTCCCAGACTGTAATAAATCGTATGCCCCCAGAAAATTTCCCGAAGTTTGGTACTGCCGGAACATATCATCAGTTCAGCAAAAACAGTCATCGCAATCCAGCCGATTTTCCAGTTCATCTGCCGGAGCATCAGAATCAGCGAAACCGAAAATAAGATAAAAAATCCCAGCATTCCTAGTACATGTGTCGTCATCGACACGCCGGTGAACGGTATCAGAATCCGCATGAGCAGATTTGTTCCGAACGGCAGAAAACAGGCATAGCCAAAATCAGAATTGAAAATACTTCCGCTTTCGTAAGAGGCTTCCGCCCACATAATGGTATCTGTCGTATCGGAATGGAAATACCCTCTTGACGGAAACAGAGTATAATACCCTACCAGTGCCAGCGCGGACAGCAACAGCAGAATACTTCCGGCGATACGGACGGAATCAAACAGCATTTTGCGGTATTCCGGCAGTTTCAGGTTTTTGATAAGTGCAGGGAAGGAAATTCCCTGCACTTGTTCTTCCTGTTCTTCTGATTCGGAAACGCCGGAAATTTCAGTTGTTTCATCCGGCATTATGCATTCTCCTCAGTGTCTTCACTGCTGGTTTCATGATATTCCTGTTCGGTATTGACATTCCAGATATTGGTTTTATCCTTCCGGCCGGAAAGGATATTTCTGACCGTCTCGAAAGAAGTCAGCATGGAATGGTCCATGTTATTATAACGATGCTGACCGTTTCTGCCGACACAGTACAGATTCTCGAATTTGCTCAGATAAGCCGTCAAATCATCAATATGCTCATAGGTATCGAAATAAGCCGGATATGCTTTCTTGACACGTTCGCGATGATAGTCCAGAACAGCTGTTTCCGGAGCGATAACGCCCATCTTGCGGAGTTCCTTGACGGCGAAATCACGGGCTTCCTCATCGGTGAGCTGCCAGAAACGGCTGCCTTCGGTACAGAAGTATTCTAATCCAATCCAGACCTGCTGAGAAGGATTCTGCACCATGTAGGGCGACCAGTTATTGAAAATCTGGATTCTGCCCAGACGAACACCAGTATCCTGTACATAAATCCAGCAGTCGGGCACGATGTTGCCGAGTGTCGGAATATTGGTTTCGTTTTTGAGTTCCAGACGGTTCACAAGCAGGCCGACTGTCACAAAATCACGGTACGGCAGGCCTTTTGCGATTTCTGCCTCCCATGCCGGAACGTCATTCATCCCAGCCACTAAGTCTTTCACGGGCATGGAAGAAATTACAATATCGGCATTGACGGTAACTTTCTGACGGTTTTTCGTATATGTGATGCTGTCCACAAGATTTTCACCATTGGTATGGATTTTATTGACCTTCGCGCCGAAGATGATTTCACCGCCGAGATTTTTGAATTCTTCCGCGGTAATTTCCCAGAGCTGACCAGGGCCGTACTTCGGATAGTAGAATTCTTCAATCAGGGAAGTTTCCTTCTTGCCGGCATCCTGTACGCCGGTCACTTTGCGGAACATATCCTGAATCACGGCCATGATGGAAAGCCCCTTGACACGCTGTGCGCCCCAGTCTGCCGAAATTTCAGACGGATGCCGTCCCCAAAGCTTTGCCGTATATCCCTCGAAGAACATAGAATATAACTTCTTGCCGAAACGGTTGATATAGAAATCTTCCAGAGAATTTTCTTCTCTCTTGAGTGCTGTCGCTCCCAGATAGCTGACTCCAGCTTCCATTGTCGTGCCGAATCCCATATTCTTGATAGTATCCCATTTCAGAGAAACCGGATAATCAAAAAATTTATTTTTATAATAAATTCTGGAAACTCTGTTCCGGATAAGCATCACTCTGTCAGTCGTTTCGGGGTCAGCACCGCCGGTGACGAGAGATTTTTCTCTGTTCAGCTGAATGTCATCGAAAGAGGGTTCGCCCTGAAACGGCATCATATTTTCCCACCATTTCATGACTTCTTTATTCTTGGAGAAGAATCTGTGTCCGCCGATGTCCATTCTGTTTCCGTTATGGTTAACCGTGCGCGAAATACCGCCGACCGTCTGCGATTCCTCATAGATAGTGACATGATATTCTTCCGGAGCTTGTTTCAGCAGTTCATAGCCGGCAGTCAGTCCGGCAGGGCCAGCACCGATAATAACGATTTCTTTCATATTGTGATAATTCCTTCCTTTCTGTATAAGCATCTGTCAGACATTGACATGCTCATTTTCAATGGTAATATAATTTCTTCTGAATCTCTCCAGATATTTGTCCGTCAGCCGATAGCTCAGATAAAATACACTGAGCGAAACCGTAATGAACCCAATCGCTTTTATGAAATTTTTCATGATAATCCCTCCATTCATTTTGGTTAGCTAGTTTTATTATAACATATCTGATAATAAAATTCCAGCGGTTGCGGCAAATTCAATATTATGCACAAATATGGGGGAGGCTTTTTGTGCAGTTATCCGAATATTTTATTTTTTCAGATTTTTTTCTGATTTTCCGGCGTTCCGGTTGTTATATAAATAATAAGATAACATCTGATGAAAGGAGAAATGTATCATGTCTTATTATCAATATGATTTTGTTACAGTCGCATCTGACAACGGCGCATATATCCTCGCCGACAGGAACGGAGGGTCTTACTATCTGCCCGAACAGGTGCGCGATGCGCTGGGAGACAAACAGCTCGCTATGGGCGAAATTGTACGGCTTTCGGCAGAAAATCCGCTGGAAATGACAGAACTCGCCGGAACAAACAGCATTATCTGCCGCGGAACAGTGTATATCAGTCTGCACGGCTCACTTCTGGAAACCGGAAATACTGCCGAACTGCTTGTCTGTCATACCGCTTATGGCTCTGTACTCCTGACGGACATGCAGTCCGGAACGGATTATGTCATCTTCACAAGCTATGTCACCGAAGGCTATCGCACCCCTAACGCGGACTGGAGTGCCGTGACAGAAGGCAATCTTGTGAAATTCCTTCTGTTCGGGGATTTCCCCGTCATGCCTGCGCCGCGGAAAAGACCTCATTTCAGAATCCGCCGGAAAAATAAGAAAACTCCGGCAGTGCGGAGTTTTCTGAATGGTACTTACGGAGCAATCAGCGGTGCATCAATGAATTCTTCCCCATCATCCGGAATGACTTCCTGATAATTCTGCACCGGTGCGGCGGTTTCCGCCGGCAGTGTGCTGATATACTGCGTTTCGTCATACACTGGCTCGGCAGGAATTGTTTCTTCCGGATAGACAGGCATTTCAGAATATACAGTTTCTTCCGGATAAGCCATATTTTCTTCATATCCGTTCGGGATTTCTCTGTCAGGAGCAGTTTCTTCTGTTTCTGACGGAGGAATTTCATTTTCTATCGAAACTACATCGAGATATTCTTCCAGCGTCAGACCCTGTTCATAGATTTCGGTTGCGACATCCACGCCCACATAGCGGATATGCCAGCATTCATAATCATAGCCGGTAATATCTTCTTTTCCTTCCGGATAACGGATGATAAATCCGTATTCATGACAATGCTTGTCAAGCCACTGTCCTTCCGGTGTGTTGATGAAAGTCTCATTGATAGTGTTACAGTCTACTGTATAACCCGTCTGATGCTCGGAATGCCCTGGCTTGGCCGAAATATGGTTTGCATATTCTTCCCCGTAGGCCGCCACCAGACTGTTATAACAAGTAATCTGATACTGATAACTTCTGTATCCCGACCCCTGATAGATATTCAAACCCAGTTCAGCAGCAGCATCCTGCAATTCCTTGAAGGCCTCTGCCGTTTCGGGGAGCATTCCAGGGTCATAGTCTTCCGGCAGACTGATGCTCTTGTTGGCAATCAGAATATCATCTACATAAGTGCATCCGTCACGAACCGTAAGTTCACGGACAGTCACCGGAATTCTGAGTGTTTCCGCTCCGCAGAAAACAGATACTGTACATTCCCCTCTGGAAACTCCTGTAATCATGCCGAATTCATCCACAACAGCGATATTCTCATCACTCACCCCGTAGATGGCCTCGGATAAATTCACACTGGGGTCACAAAGCAGATTCAACTGTTTTGTATGATTGACTCTTAAATAAATCTGGGGGTCAGCACTCCGGAAACTGGTTGCCTGATGGAATTCCGGAGTTGTTTCCGTTTCGGGCTGTGCGTTGACCGCGACTGCTTCGGTAACGGGTTCAGGTTCGGTTGTTTCTTCTGCTGATGTCTTCGGGACAGCCTGCGCCTGCTGGAGATTGCTCGTCTCCTGTTTGCCGACAATCAGTCCGAAACCGAATACCAATACTACACTCAGCATCAGTAACATGAAAGCTTCTCTTGCTCTGTCTTTACGCCGTGTTTTTCTGGCTTGCTGTGCCATAAGCAAAATCCTTTCTTCATCATCTTTCAGTATTCTGGCGAATCTGCATACTGATATTTATTATAGCACAAAAGTTTGCATTTGTCATCTGTTTTTTTCAGGTTTTTAAAATTTTTTTTGGAATTTGTGAAAAATGTCAAATAAAAGATATATCCGCGCAAAATTGTAAATATTTTATGAACAACAGAAATTTTTTCCAATTTTTCTGTGTTTCGGTTGTTATAGTAATAAAGGGAATTTCTACAAATTCTTATGCGGAAATTCATGCAGTCTGTCAATTGCATTTTTCTTGTATTTCAGATATAATAGAATTATAAGGGGGGGTTATTGAAATATAAATATTAATTATTTAATCCGCATTATTTTTAATTATCAGACTTTTATCAAGGAGGAATTGTTATGAAAAAAACAAGAAAACTATCCGCATTTCTGACCGCGCTCTGCCTGACCGGAACAATGCTTTCTGCTCTGCCCGTTACTGCCGAAGATACCGCTTATGCGACATACAGCTATGCGGTTATCGGCACGGATAACCAAAAAAATCCGGAAAAATATGTTTTCGCTGACAGTTCAGGCGATACTTGGTATACCAGTGCTGATTATTTCGATATGACACTTGCGGTCGGTGATATGATTACTATCAAAAATGCCATGCTTGGCGTTACCTGCATTGAGGGGACAAATGACCTCTCTATTGATAAACTTGACGGATATTCAGCCGAAAAAACAGGCTCAGTCCTCGATAATCCAAAGACGGCAGAATTCACCGTTCAGGAAATACAAACCGGAAGCCCGTTCGGAAACAGAATCTATCTGGAAAAAGACGGCATCCGGTATCATATCTTCACGGACTGGATTGAAAAAAATTATGCAGAATACAGCTATCTCGACTGGGATTCTGTTTCTGTCGGCGATACGGTGACTTGTATTCTTTATGATGATTATCCGGTTATCGGACTGAATTCTGCTCTGCCGTTCGATGCACAGGAATTCTTTGTTGTCAAGGGCACTCATCACTCAGAAGAAGAAACTGCCATCCGTATGGATTATTACTATTATTATCCTGATTCATCCGTTAATACAAAATATCCGCACCGATATGTTTATTATACCGGCAATTTCGACAGCCTGAATCTCAGTTACGGCGATATTCTCCTTGCGGACGGCGGTTTCACAACTGTTCAGGAAGAAACCACTAAGGCTTATGAACTGATTCTTGACGAGGGTACAACCCTTACCAAAGCCGGAAACTGCTCCGATTTTATGGAATCCAAAAAACTGACTGTTACTTCTGCCTCTTATGACGGACATCCTCTTGAACCTTTTTTCAGTATCTGGACATATCACCTCACCGATACGGACGGCAACAGCTATTATTATTCTGAAAATTTATGGGGTTCTCTGTTCGATGTCGAAATCGGAGGTTATTCCGAAGGCGATACCGTCACATTCGCAGTATGGCAGGACAGTGCCATCATTCCGCTTTCAGAAGCCATTCCGCAGAAAACAGAATATGCTGTTATCGGCACGGATAATGCCGAACATCCGACAAAATACATCCTCGTGAACAACAAGGGCGAAACCTTCCTGACCGGTACGGATGCTTTTTCTGAAACATTCACCATCGGGGATGTAATTTCCATTCAGGATGCTGAAATTATTTCTACCTCTATGGCTGGAACAAATTCCCTCGGCATTGAACCGCAGGAAAATTATTCCGTTCAGAAAAACGGCTCGATTCTCGGAACTCCGCAGACAGCGGAATTCACTGTCACATCCGTGCCCGATGTGGATTCCGGTATCAATTGCGCCGGACTCGAAAAGGATGGCAATCTGTATCAGATTTTTACTGACTGGATAGCATCCGGCTCGGCCGAATACAGCTATCTCGACTGGGATTCCGTTTCCGTGGGCGATACTGTTACTTGTATTCTTTATGATAATTATCCCGTTATCGCAACGGAACTCGTTTCCGAAATCGAGAATCCCTATAACAGGTTCTTCATCGTCACCGATGCCGAAAACCATATCGCTGAATATTATTATCATATTGATGATGAAATTCTGCATACGCCGGCGGATTTCCGGAATGTCTCCGAAGGCTGGAATATCAAGTTCGGCGATGTGCTCACCGTTGA
>JAFUWP010000018.1 GCA_017483405.1 Oscillospiraceae bacterium
ATATGGGTTCTGGAAACCGCATTCACAGTGCCCGCTGGCATCCAGCTTATGAGATTCCACTTCTGCAAATTCACCATACTTGCATGTACGTACATGAACATAATTGGCATTGGATGCATAAGCCTCATAGCCTTCAACGTCTTTAACCTGCTTTACATCAAATTCATGAATATGTTTCCAGTTGGCTTTCAGAACGAGATTTTCGGTGACATTGGTATTTTCAAAGTCGAACTTGTCACCCTTTGCCAGATGGATAACTCTCGGACTGCCGTCTGCCATTACAACATCTTCATCAATCATAGTAACATCTTTATCAACATACCATCCGAGGAAGATAGAACCGTCTTTAGTGGGGGATGTGGGAGCATTAATCGGGTCATTGTATTTTACTACCCGTGAATCCGACTGGTCGTCATTTATGAATGTTACATGACAGGTTGCTCTCTGCCATTCAGCCCAGACATAAAGGGAACTTTCCGGAGTAAAGGAATAATCTTCATCAGCAGTAAGCTTTCTTGAAACAATATTGCCGTTGTCATCTACTGTACTGTAATACCAACCCATGAAAATATAATCATCTCTCTTAGGATGCTTCGGAACAGTGACGGGAGATATGGAAGACGAGGACATTACATAAACTTCTGATTCTCTATAGTCTGCACCTGCATTATCAGGAGTATATTTCTTATCAAATACAACAGTGATAAGATTGTCTTCTACATTTTCCGGTGTGATAATCTGATACTTGCCGAGGCCTTCTCCGGCAGACTTCATGGAATCTGTCTTGACAAAGTCAAGCTTTTCTGTCTTTGTGCCGTTTACATCAAACTGCAAATAAGAGGGATTGAACGCTTCATCAACGGAGTATATCCACATATTGCCGTTTCTGGTCATGGAATAATCTTCGCCGAGCTTTAAGGTATCGTTTCCGTATGTGAGCTTGACATCTGTATCAGGAGAAATTGTATCGTTTTGATAGAAGATTGCGCAAATATCGGATTCCGCAGATTTCGTAGTAACGAGAACATCCGATGCCGGCATAGTAAATTCAGCAGTATAGGCTAATACATTTACTGTTTCGCCGTTTTGTTCTTCTTCTGCACTGGTTATTTTCAGGGAAGGAACATCTGCAAGAGTAAGTTTCTGTCCGTTTTCAGGGTTAGTGAACAGAATTTCGGAAGGTCTGAGCTGACCTGCCGGCAGAAGCTGGAGGGTAATCTTGTCGCCTGCATTCACTGTCATGCCGTCTGTATAATCCTTACCGTTTACTGTAAGAACAGAGGTTCTCATAACATCCGGAGTTTCTTCGCTTTCCGGAGCAACTGCGAGTGAATAGTTAACCAGTTCAAATTCACCGAAAATCATAACATCACTAGAGGGCATTGTAAACTGATTGTTTTCAATCTTTTCGATTTGCTGATTGTTGTTTTCGTCATTATAGACAAGATACAGGGCATTATCTTTCAGCTGATAGCCTGCATTTGGATTAACTTCCAGCGTTACAGTTTCGCCTAAAGGAGCTTTGGAAACGGCTTTGCCCTCATATTTTGCAGTGATACTGCCGTTTTGCAGTGAAACGAGGCTGCTTCCGGAAAGCTGTCCGATAGAAATATCATAGCTTAGTGGCTTGAATACCGCTGAAATGTTAACATCACTTGCTGGTATATCAATCACGTATGCCATATACTTGCCTTCATACTGACCGTACTCTGCTCCGTATTTTGGAACACCTGTGAGCTGTGCTTCAGTGAAATAGTCTGTAACATCACCGCCATATCGGTTTACTTCGATTTTATTTCCGTCTTTGTCGGTAACATTCCATTCATAAAGCTCATAGCCGTCTTCCGGAGCAGCAACGAAAAGCATATTCATTC
>JAFUWP010000019.1 GCA_017483405.1 Oscillospiraceae bacterium
CCCGACTATGATGACTGGTCTCTGAACGGCGACTTATTCTTCTGGAACGAAACCCTTCAGAAGGCTATCGAGATTTCTTCGATGGGTGTCCGCGTTGATGAAAAATCTCTCCAGAGTCAGCTTGCCGAAGCAGATGCCCTCGACAGAAACAAGTATGATTATCACAAGATGATTACTGACGGCACACTGCCCCTGACCATCGGCGGAGGTATCGGACAGTCAAGATTATGTATGCTCCTGCTGGAAAAGGCACATATCGGCGAAGTACAGGCATCTATCTGGCCAGATGATATGATTCAGGCATGTGCTGAACACGGCATTACATTATTATAAAGACAAGTTCCTTTCCAATCTCCTGTTTTGAAAACACGGAAAACCCCTGATTCTTTCGGGAATCAGGGGCATTTCTGCCAGGATATGTTCAAAATGCTTGACATCCGCACACAAATGCAGTATAATAAAACAAAGGAGGTGCATATTTATGGCACAAGCAACATTCAGTGTCCGTATGGATGAAAATTTAAAAAAAGAATTTGATGCACTCTGTTCTGATTTTGGAATGAATGCTTCAACTGCAATTAATGTATTCGCAAGAGCAGTTGTCCGTGAAAGAAAAATTCCGTTTGAAATTTCCGCTCCGCCGGAAGAACTCACAAGAGAAACTGCAATACAAGCATTTCTTGCTATCCGTGATTCCGCATATAAAAACGGTACACAAGGCATGACTCTGGAGGAAATCAATGAAGAAATTTATCGTATAAGTCCGGAGGAAGAAACATGAAATATTATATTGTAATTGATACAAATATTCTTGTTTCTGCTATGCTTGCACGGCATCCTGATTCTGCTACCGTTGTTCTAACGCTCCGGATGCTTGCCGGTGAGCTGACCCCTCTTTATAGTGATGAAATTATGCAGGAATATCGTGATGTACTTTTCAGACCAAAATTCAAATTTCCGCCGGATAAAATTGCAGTGATTCTGTCTGCAATTAAAAAATTCGGAATTTGTGTTCAACCGTCCGCAAGTGGTATGATATTGCCGGACATGAAAGATTTGCCTTTTTATGAGGTTGTGTCAGATACACAAGATAAACATTCCCGTCTTGTTACCGGAAATCTGAAACATTTTCCGGAAGAACCTTTTATCGTTACCGCACGGCAGATGCTTGATATTCTTGATTCTGATAACTAATAAAACACCCCTGATTCTTTCGGGAATCAGGGGTGTTTCTGTTACTGATAAAGGACTTAATCTGTAATTACTCTGCGGTCGAGATAGGCATAAAGTACTTTATGTTTCAGAAGAAGAAGGTCATAGATATTGACAATGCTGTCATCATTCATATCCGGAATTTCGCTTTCACTCATATTCGTAACGGAGACCTGTGTATCTTCATCATATTCGGAATATGTGACTAATTTATCAGATTTTCCCAACAGCCATTTCTGCATCTGGATAATATCCAGAACATTCAGAACACCATCAAGATTGACATCGCCTTTTTCAGCAATGATATTCACACCTGATGCTTCTGTTTCGGTAGGCTGAACTTCTTCTGCCTTGCCCCATTCGCTTTCGGGGATGAGAGATTCTACAGTATCATAAGTCTGCTTAGGAGAGTAATCAGAATTCAGAAGAAGCGGATAGCCTGTTTTTCTCCAGCTTGTACCATCGGTGATGCCCCAGAATACCAGAGCGGTAATATTTGCGCCGTTCTTCTTTTCTTCCACGATAGTATTGACAATATCGTGATAAGCCTGTACCTGCTTTGCAGAATCCGCGCCGTTGTTATAATCTGTAATATCAAGTTCTGTCACCTGAATTTCAAGACCCAGCTGATTGAATTTTTCAATGCACTGCTTGTACAGATTGGCATCCGGATAGCCGACATCAAGATGAGACTGCATACCAATACCGTCAATCAGATTTTTGGATTTCAGGTCAGCGACCATATTATAGATAGCATCGCGCTTCGCCGGAATGTATTCATTGAAATCGTTGTAGAATAATTTCGTGCCTTCCGGAGCGTATTTTCTTGCGTATGTGAATGCGTTTTCGATATAGGAATTATCGCCATAAATCAAAGACCAATAGGATTCCTGATTGCTGGGGTCAGTACCGCCTTTGCGGAGAGAGCCGTCATCGAGATAGCATTCGTTCACGACATCCCAGCAGTAAACATCGAGATTCGGGAATTCGACAGAAACCTGATTCAGAACGGCCTTGATATAATTTTCAAGACGCTGATTCATGACATCTTTGGAGACGATAGCTCCATCACTCCTGAAACCTTCTTTAAAGAACCAGTCCGGTGTCTGGCTGTACCAGCAGAGAACATGACCTCTGACCGGAATGTTGTTATCTTCGCAGAATTTCAGGGTATATCTTGCGGCATCCAGAGAGATTGCCGGAGTGACGTTATCACCATTGGCCTGAGAGCCTGCCTGATTCAGAACGGCATCGGGCTTGAGTTCATTACCTGGTGTC
>JAFUWP010000275.1 GCA_017483405.1 Oscillospiraceae bacterium
ATGAATTATGTTTTAAAATTTTTTTAATTTGAAATGAAGGAAGGCGGTTTCATGAAAATCAAGGTTGCGGAATCCGCCGGATTCTGTTTCGGTGTGAACCGTGCCGTGAACATGGTTTATCAGGCACTGGAACAGCACAAGCCCGTTGCGACATTAGGCCCTATTATTCATAATACGGATGTCGTCAACGATATGAAAGCCCGCGGTGCAAGAATCATTCAGGACGTTTCCGAACTCCGGCCGGATGAATATGTTGTTATCCGCTCGCATGGTGTCGAAAAAGCAGTCTATGACCGGATTCATGCCCTCGGCAATCCCGTGATTGATGCTACTTGCCCTTTCGTCAGACGGATTCATAAAATCGTTGCCGAAGAAACTGCAAAAGGAAGTTTTATCCTCATCGCCGGTGACGAGTCACATCCCGAAGTGCAGGGCATCATTGGACATTGTGAACAAAATTATTTCGTTTTCCGGAATGAAATTGTGCTGAAAGACTTTTTTCAGAATTTGGAAAAAAACTTTTCAAAAAGGCTTGCAATTGTTGCGCAAACAACGTATAATAATATAATATGGGGAGAGTGTTTGAAAGTCCTTCCTGAAAAAGATTTTAATATCGTTGTCTACGAAACGATTTGCAGTGCAACCGAACAAAGACAGTCTGATGCTGCTGCCCTTGCATCGGAATCTGACTGTATGATTGTCATAGGAGGAAAACACAGTTCCAATACCGTGAAACTCTATGACATCAGCAGAAGACACTGCAAAAGCTATCATATCGAAAATGCGGACGAGCTTGACACTTTAGACCTGACTGATGCTGAGAATATCGGCATTACTGCTGGTGCATCCACACCGGCACATATTATTAAGGAGGTAATTTTTACCATGGAAGAAAATCTGAACAAAATTCCGGAAACGGAGGAAGACATTGATTTTGCTCAGGCAATCGAGAGCGAAAATTTCAGCAAAAAGCTGAGAAACGGAGATAGAGTGAAAGGCTACGTCATGTCTGTCAACAACAGCGAAGTCATTGTTGACCTCGGCGCAAAGCAGACCGGCACTGTTCCGGCCAGCGAACTGACCAGCGACCCGACCAAGAAGCCCTCTGACCTCGTAAAAGAAGGCGACGAAATCGACCTGATTGTTATCAAAGTCAGCGACCAAGACGGCATTGCAACTCTCTCCAAGAAGAAAGTTGACGAACAGGCCGGCGTGGACAAGGTTATCAAGGCAAAAGAAGAAGGCACTGTTCTCGAAGCCGTTGTCAGCAATATTGTCAAAGGCGGCGTGAATGTATATTATGAAGGCGTTCGTATCTTTATTCCGGCATCTCAGACCGGTCTGCCCCGTGAAGCCTCTCTGGATGAACTGAAAGGCCAGACTGTAAAGTTCATCATTCTGGAAGCTCCGGAACGCAAAAAGAGTGCTGTCGGCTCTGTACGTGCCGTTTCCCGTCAGGAAAGAGAAGCCGCAAAGGCCGCTTTCTGGGAAACTGCCGAAGAAGGCAAGGAATATGAAGGCGAAGTGAAGTCCCTGACAAGCTACGGCGCATTCGTAGACCTCGGCGGTATTGACGGCATGGTGCATATTTCTGAACTGTCTTGGAACAGAATCAAGCATCCGAGTCAGGTCGTTTCTGTAGGCGATACCCTGAAAGTCTACATCAAGGAACTCGACCGCGAAAAGCAGAGAATTTCTCTGGGCTACAAGAGAACCGAAGACAATCCGTGGGAAAAGTTCAAGGCTGAATATGCTGTCGGTGATGTTGTGACAGCTAAGATTGTTTCCATCACAACTTTCGGCGCATTTGCCCAGATTATTGACGGTGTTGACGGTCTGATTCATATTTCCCAGCTGGCTGACCGCCGCGTGGAAAATGTCAAGGACGTTGTTTCCGTTGGTGATGAAGTACAGGTAAAGATTATCGGCATCGACCTCGATAACAAGAGAATTTCCATCTCTATGAGAGAAGTGGAATCCGATGACGATGCTGATGAAGAATAATTCTTCTGAATCATAATCATGACAGCTCCGGCAGAAAACTGCCGGAGCTTTTCGCATCCGAAAAGAAAAAGCCCCCGAAACAGGGGCTTTTCCGGAATAGTTATGTTCAGGAAATTCGTTCTACTTTCATCAGGTTGGTCATGCCGGAAATGCCGAGCGGTACGCCGGCAGTGATGACAACCAAATCACCTTCTTGTACATAGCCGTGAGATTTGGCGGCGGCAACGGCTTTCGCAAAGAGGGTATCAGTATTGTCTTCTTCATCAATCACGAACGGAGTCACACCCCAGCTCATATTCATTTTGCGCTGATTGTCTTCATCGGTCGTGCATCCGAGAATCGGCACGGACGGACGGAATTTCGAGATTAAACGGGCAGTCTTGCCGCGCTTGGTAACGGCGATGATGGCACGGGCATTCAGGTCATGCGCGGTGGTAACGGCCGCATGTGCAATGCCTTCATCAATCGAGACGTTATCGTTTTCTTTTCTGACAGCAAATTCATGTTTATAATCAATATTGCCCTCAGTCGTGGAGGCGATTAAATCCATCGTGCGGACAACTTCTACAGGGAACTGGCCGGCGGCAGTTTCTCCGGAAAGCATAATCGCACTTGTGCCGTCATAGATAGCGTTCGCAACGTCCGTGATTTCCGCACGGGTCGGACGCGGATTGTTAATCATGGATTCCAGCATCTGAGTTGCCGTGATAACCTGTTTTCCGGCATTATAGCCTTTCTGGATGAGCTGTTTCTGAATGGCCGGAATCTGCTCGAACGGGATTTCTACACCCATATCGCCTCTTGCGACCATGATGCCGTCAGCGGCCTCCAGAATTTCATCAATATTATGCACACCGTCCAGATTCTCAATCTTGGCGATGATGCGCACGTTAAACCAGCCGAGACTTTCTGTAAATCTTCTCAGATAGTTAATATCCGCCGCGGAGCGCACAAAGCTTGCCGCGATGAAGTCATAACCCATTTTTGCGCCGAATTCGAGGTCATTCATATCCGCATCGCTCAGATAGGGCATGGAAAGACGCACCCCAGGCACGTTGATGCCTTTGTTATTCGAGAGCACACCCCCGTGGATAACTCGGCAGATAACATCTGTTCTGGTGATTTTTTCGGCTAACAGTTCGATAACACCGTCATTGATTAAGATTCTTGTGCCGACACTCACATCCTGCGGAAGATTCTTGAATGTGATACTTCCGGTTTCGGCAGTACAGGGGACATCATTTGTGGTGAGGGTATAAATATCACCGTCATGGATTTCGACAGGCTTGTCATCCACGAATTTTTTCAGACGGACTTCCGGCCCTTTGGTATCGAGCATGGTGGCAATCGGCAGGCCGAGTTCTTCACGGAGTTTGACAATCATATCGAATCTCTGTTTATGGGTTGCATAATCACCGTGAGAGAAGTTGAATCTTGCGACATTCATGCCGGAAAGCATCATATCTCTGAGGATTTCGGGCTTGTCTGTTGCTGGGCCTATGGTGCAGACAATTTTTGTTTTTCTGTTGCTCATAAGAAAATACGCTCCTATCTGGAAAGTAATTAATTTAAAAATTTCGCCATTATCATTTTAGCATAAGCATGATGCAGATGCAAGATATTTTTCTGAAAATTGTGTGAAAATTATCAAATTCGGCGATTTGCGCAAAAATTCTCTTGATTGACAGAAAAATAACAATAAATTGCCTGAATTTGCTTGCTTTTTTCAGGAAAGTATGATATAATAAAAAAAGCCGGTATTTCCGGAAAATTACGAAATGAGGTTGTTTTTTTATGAATCCTATGGCACTTATGCATATCAAGCCCATGCTTGAAAAATTTCAGGAACGTCATCCGAAGTTTATTCAGTTTTTCGGCTATGCCGGACAGAATGTGACAGAAGGCAGTCTGATTGAAATCAGCGTGACTTCTCCCGAAGGAAGAAAGGCTGTGACAAACATCCGGCTTTCTGAGGAAGATTTGGAACTCGCCGGAAAACTGAAGGAGCTGTTGAAATAATCATGATAAAGAGATTTCTGCATCTTGCCGATTTGCATATCGGGAAGAAGCTGGGGGATTACAGTCTGCTCAATGACCAGAAAAATGTACTGGAGCAGGCTCTTGCTGTTGCAGAAGGCTGTGACGGGGTATTCATCGCCGGAGATGTCTATGACAAGCCGAATCCCAGTGTCGAGGCAATGGCCGTATTCGACAGCTTTCTGACAGAACTCGCCGGAAAGCAGAA
>JAFUWP010000276.1 GCA_017483405.1 Oscillospiraceae bacterium
CGGCAAGTACCTCCACGCCGGTGATGTGCTTGCCTATCTGGGGGATTTGGGCGCAGGAAAAACAACATTCACCAGAGGACTTGCGCTCGGCCTCGGCCTGAAAGATTTAGTGACTTCTCCGACCTTCGCGCTGGTGCATGTCTACGGTCAGCCGCCTTTGCAGTTATGCCATTTCGATATGTACCGCATCTCGGATGAAAATGAACTCGAAACAACCGGCTTTTATGATTATGACCTGAACGAAAGCATCTTCGCTGTCGAATGGTCTGAAAATATCCTGAACGCGCTTCCGGAACATACCATCCGGCTGACTCTGGAACGCATCAGCGATGAAGAACGCAGAATTATTTTAGAAACGCAGGAGGTGGAGCGATTTGCGGATTTTAGGGCTTGATACATCAGGAAAAACGGCATCTGCCGCCATTCTTGATACAGAAAAAAATATCCTGCTCGGAGAACATACTGTCTATACCTCCCGTACACATTCGCAGGTTATCATGCCGATGTGCAAAAATCTGCTTTCAGAATGTAATATGACTGTCAGGGATGTGGATTGCTTTGCTGTCGCAGTCGGCCCTGGTTCTTATACCGGATTAAGAATCGGCATCGCGGCGGTGCAGGGCATGGCGATGGTCAACAATACCCCCTGTATCGGCGTTTCTACGCTGGAAGCAATGGCAAACAGAATTTTCGGCGCGAAACATATTTTATCTGTCATCCATGCAAGAGGCGATTTATTCTATGTTGCATGGTTCTCCTATCAGATTTATATGTACTATGACCCCACATATATTGACAGAGAAATCCCCGATGAATTGCAGACATTTGACGAAATCGCAAAAGTTACGGAACATATTATCAATGATTCCGAACCAATTATTGTCACGGGAGAGGGCGCAGAAGAATTTATCCGGCAATATAAAGCCGCTCATAAAGATATGGACGAAACTTTCCTTAGAATCGCACCTCCGTTTCTGCGGATGCAGTCTGCCGCCGGAATCTGCCACAGTGCCGCAAATTATTGCGCTTCACATAAAGAACTCCCTTCCGCGTCTGACCTGACTGCAAGCTATCTGCAAGCTGTTCAGATTCAGAAGAAAAAAACTGACAAATAAAGGACTTGACTGCATGGCTTTTGACATCCAGAATCATACGCTCATAAAATATCTCGAAGAATCGAGCTTATCAGAAATCATCATTCCGGATGGCATCACCACAATCGGAGAGTATGCCTTCTGTGGATGCAAAAACATCCGAAAAGTTATCTTTCCGGAAAGTGTCACTTCTATCAGAAAATGCGCTTTCTGGAACTGTTGCCATCTCGAAAGCGTTTTACTTCCGGAATCACTGACTTTTATCGGAACACGGGCATTTCACTGCTGTTACAATCTGAAAGAAGTCACGATTCCGGAGTCCGTTACGCACATCGACCCGCTCGCGTTCGGAAACTGGATGAATTTCATAACGCTGATATTTATCCGGAATCATCGCAAGATTAAAATCACTCTGCATAATCCGTGGAATTCCTATACGGCTGAAAATCAGCTGGCATATTTTATCGAATCGCCCTGTTTCAAAAACTTTTCAGCACTGAAACCGGAATTCAAAGTCCCGATTGCACTCGGCTATTACGAAACTGATGAACAGATTTCCGCCTATCTGAAAAGAGGCATCCGGAAAGCTGTCATCTTCGCGATTGATGCCGGAGACTGCGAACTGCTCGCAGACTTACTGAAAACCGGATTCATCACCAAAAAAAATATTGATTTCATGATTCAGTATGCTATCGAGGATACGCAGAAATATGGTGAGCCTGAATCTCAGATTATGCTGACAAATTATAAGCATGAGCATTTTCCTTCTGACATCAGCGAAATCAGCAGAAAATTAAGACTATAAGGGGAATTATTATGGGTTTTGAAATTAAAAATCATATATTGATAAAATATACCAATGAATCTGATATGACAGAAATCACCATTCCGGATGATGTAACAGAAATCGGCTATGCCGCTTTTGATTGTCGTACAATTCTGAAAAAAATCAATCTTCCGCCAAAACTGAAAATCATTCAGGCAGGTGCATTTGAACAATGTACCTCTCTGGAACATATTACATTTCCGGAGGGCTTGGAACGAATAGAGGGCAGTGCTTTTTTTGATACCAATATCAAAGAAGCTGATATTCCGGAAAGTGTAACATTCATCGGGAGCTGTGCATTCGGTGCTCCTAACTATGATTTCGGCTGGATAACACTGAATTTTCATAAAAATCAGAAAAAAACAAGAATGCGTTTTGGAGTGCTCTGGCTTGGTTATACTCCGGAACTCCGGATTCTGGATTTTTTTGACAATCCCTGCTATGAAAAATTTTCTCTGCTGGAATCGGATTATAAAATTCAGATTGCTGTCAGCTATTATGATGTTGATGATAATATTAAAAACTATCTGAAACGGATTATCAAGAAAGCCGTCACTCTTGCGATTGACCGGAATGATACGGAATTACTGACAGATTTGCTGAATACTGGCTTCATCACAAAGAAAAATATTGATTTCATGATTCAGTATGCTATCGAGCATACTCAAAAAAACGGAAATCCGGAATTTCAAGTCATGCTGACAGATTATAAATATCAGCATTTTCCGGCGGATACAAACCGGATTACTAAAAAATTAAAATTATAAGGGGGATTTCTATGGGGTTTGAAATCAAAACATGGCATGTTCTTGAAAAATATACCGAAGAATCCGATATGACAGAAATCACTGTTCCGGATGGTGTAAACGAAATCGGTGAAGGGGCTTTCTGCGGATGTAAGCAAGTCAAAAAAATTATTCTGCCCGACTCTGTGGAGAAAATTTCTGATTCTGCTTTTTCTTTCCGTTCGCTCGAAGAAATTCATATTCCGGATTCTGTCACCGAAATTGGTGAAGAAGCTTTTTATGAAACTGCTCTGAAAAAAGTTGTCCTGCCAAAACATCTGAAAGTAATTGCTGACCGCCTGTTTCATGAATGCCGGAAGCTTGAAGAAGTTGTGATTCCAGAGGGCGTGGAACGAATTGAAGGTGAAGCGTTCTTCCTGACTGGTTTGAAAGAAGTCCATATTCCGGAAAGTGTAAAAACAATCCGAGGCTGGGCATTCGGCGGACATTATGCGCCTGTACTGGTATTCCATAAAAATCAGCGAATCACGAAAATCAAGGTGCTGGGAATCTGGGATGATAATGCTCCGGAACAAAGACTGATGAAATTTTTTGAACAGCCCTCTGCTGAAAATTTCTCCGCACTGAAAGCAGAGTATAAATTTCCAGTCGCATACAGTTATTATGATATTGCGGATGAAATCAGCGCATATCTGAAACGGAATATCAAAGAAGCCGTTCATCTTGCCATTAATCAGAATCAGCCGGAAGTTCTGAAAGGCATACTGGAAAGAGAACTGATTATCAAAAAACATATTGATGAACTCATTCAATATGCAATTGATAATACACAAAAAGGCAGAAATCCGGAATTTCAAGTCATGCTGACAGACTATAAATATCAGCATTTTCCGGCGGATACAAACCGGATTACCAAAAAATTAAAACTATAACAGAAAGGTCTAGTGATTATTTATGATAGCTATCGGCTGTGACCACGCGGCGGTCAATTTAAAAAACGCAATCAAGGCGCATCTTGATGAAAAACATATCCCTTATCTCGATTTGGGAACAGACGGCGAAGCCTGCGATTATCCCGATATTGCAGAAAAAGTCTGCAATAAAATCACATCCGGCGAAGCCGAACAAGGCATTCTCGTCTGCGGTACAGGTGTCGGCATGAGCATCGCCGCGAATAAAATCAAAGGCATCCGTGCGGCAGTCTGCAACGACTGTTTCTCAACAAGATATACCAGAAAACATAATGATGCTAACGTGCTCTGCATGGGCGAACGTGTCATCGGTACGGGACTCGCGCTCGAATTAGTTGACATCTTCCTCGAAACAGAATTCGAGGGTGGCCGTCATCAGAGACGCGTGGATAAAATTTCCAATCTGGAAAACTAATTTTTAGGAGGTTTTTTATTATGGCTAAATTACACATTATCGAACATCCGCTGATTCAGCATAAGATTTCCCTTATGCGCGACAAGAATACCGGTACAAAAGAATTCAGAGAACTGGTCAGTGAAACGGCTATGCTTATCTGTTACGAAGCAACCAGAGATTTGCCTCTGAAAGAAATCGAAATGGAAACACCTCTCTGCATGGCGCGGACGAAAATCGTTTCCGGCAGAAAGCTCGCTGTCGTGCCGATTCTCAGAGCCGGCCTCGGCATGGTTGATGGTGTTACATCTCTCGTTCCGGCGGCAAAAATCGGTCATATCGGGATGTTCCGCGACCCTGAAACGCATGAATCCGTGAAATATTACTGCAAACTTCCGGATGATATTGCCGAACGTGATGTCATTGTAGTTGACCCTATGCTTGCGACAGGCTCGACAGCCTGCTCTGCCATCACTGAACTGAAAAAATCCGGTGTCAAGAATATCAAATATATGTGTATTCTCTGCTCTCCGGAAGGTGCTGCCAATATGATTCAGTCTCATCCTGATGTCGATATTTACTGTGGTGTCATGGATGAGGGCCTGAATGATGATAAATATATCATCCCTGGGCTTGGTGATGCCGGAGACAGAATTTTCGGTACAAAATAAATGGGCTTGTTCAGAAAAAAGAAAAAACATCCCTATTACGGGCTGAATATCGGACTTGTCGGCGAAAATTTTGTCATCGCTGACAAGGCGGATTTGCCTCTCTGGGAAAGTCGTGGCTTTCAGGTTATCCGGCATTATATGCCGTATGCCGGATACTGGCTGAAGCCCTCCGAAACAGTCATGCTCGGCAAGCCGATGAAGATTTCAGAATTCGGAACAGAACAGTTCATCGGGAGCAGGATTCTGGATTATAATCTGTGTTTTGGAACTTACGGCATGGGCGGAGCAGGCTTTTTCGGTCTGAAACTGGAGGGCGAATTTGGCATCCGGTGGCTTGTTTATTGTATCTGGTCAGCCGGAGAGCATGTTCTGATTGATGACAGGATTATAGAATGTCATCCTGCTTTTCTTGAAACATATCATCCGTGGCTTGTCTGGGGTAATAATATGGATGAAGAATATGAACAGACTTATCAAAATTTAAAAAGCTTATTATCCGGTCTGGAAATTTTAAATATTGATTTGCAGGAACATGCTTTGAAAATTCAGCTTTCCGGAAATCATATTCTGGAAACGTATCAGAAATCAGATAAATTCCCCGAACAGGGCGGTACACGAAAAAAACGCCTGTCCTACAAAACAGGTACTATGTCAGACTGCTGGCTTGTAATTTATGATAATACGGATTTGACTGTCTGAAGAAAGGAAAGAAACAATATGGTAGGCACAATTGTAAAAGCAGTTGCTACGGTACTGGGTGCTACGCTCGGCAGTGCCGGCGAACTGGAAAAAGTCGCAAAAGAATGCAAAAAAGCAATCAGACTTCCCGCTGTTCCAGTAAAAGTGCCTTCTTGGGATAAAAAATTCTGGAACGACATCGGAGGCGGTGACGGCTGGAAAATTCAGCAACACATGACCACCAATATCGTCAGAATCGTTGACAATGACGGTACACTCCGCGCATGTGGCACTGAAGAAGCTATGGAAGAATTATTCCATAAATTAATCAAAAATGGATAAGGTGAATGCTATGCTGTTATTCGCAGGCAGAGGCTCTGCCTTTGCAGAGGAACATAATTCTGCATTTTTCATCAGGAATCAGGAACTTGTACTTCTGGATTGTCCCATAAGTGCCTTTCAGAAATATAAAACGCTGGATTTCAGGCATATCCGGCATATCTATATTCTGGTTACGCATACTCACGGCGACCATGCCGGAGGCATCGGCTCTATGATTCAGTATGCATGGTTTGTGCTGAATCATCTGCCGGTCACTGTTGTTGCGCCTTCGGAAACTGTCAAGAATGATTTGAACACGCTCCTGATGCAAATCGAAGGCTGTAAAGATTTTTGGTTTGAGCTGACAACAGCAAAACAGCTCCTGAAAGACTGGCTTATCGAAGCCATTCCGACAGAACACGCCCTGACACTGAAAGAAAAATGTTTCGGCTATTATCTGCATCTTGACGGCAGAAATATCATCTATACCGGAGATACTGCTATCTTACGGCCGTTTCTGCCATATCTGAAAAAGGGCAGTATTCTCTATACAGAATGTTCTTATTACTGGAGTGATGTACATCTGCATCTTCCGCAGATTCTGCCGGATTTGCTTGCTCTTACGGAAAAAGGCATTCGTGTCTATCTGATGCATCTGGATAATGAAAAAGAAATTCTGAAACTGATTCAGGGGACGAAACTCCGGCTTGCGCCTTTATATCCCTTCCGGAAACAGATTCCCGTCCGGCTCATCCGTATGAAAATTTCTGATATTCAGAAAGCAAAGATTCTCTATGAAGATGCCTTTCCAGATGATGAAAAAGCACCGTTTCCGCTTCTTTTGGTAAAACAGTATCTAGCAGATGTGGATTTTTTATCCATCTATGCCGGAAAGCAATGGGCAGGCTTTTTCTATCTTGTAAACCATCAGAATTTATCTTATATTTTCTATTTCGCTGTCAGGCCGGAATTACGTGAAAAAGGCATCGGAAGTCAGGCCTTGCAGAGACTTCAGAAATTCTGTCAGGGCAGAAAATTATTTCTCGCCATCGAACCGCTTGACGAACATGTTACAAATTATGAAGAACGTGTCAGCCGGAAACATTTCTATCTGAAAAACGGCTTTCAGGAACTGCACCGGCATGTGCAGGAAGCGGATGTCATTTATGAACTTCTGGGCATCGGCGGAGATGTCCTTCCGGAAGAATATCAGAAATTAATCGGTTCATTTACCGGAAAAATCCTGTACAGGTCAATTCCTATGCGAATTTTGGATTAAAAAAATATATGAAAGAAGGAAAATGTGTCATGGAAGAATTTACTCTTACAAAACAAGCGGAAGAAACTGCTAAAAGTGCTGTCATTGCAATGCTCCCAAGATTTATTGAAAGATATGGCCTTCCTCTGGAAAATCAGCAGCAGATAATACAATCTAAAGCATGTTCTGCAATTTCAGAATCTATCCGAACAATTGGCTATGTAAAAAGAGGATGGCTTGTAGATGTCATTTCCCAAGCATGTCCCTATTTTGCTCAGGTAGCAGAATCTTTTATTAATGAAGTATTTTCAGTTGTTCAGATTGCAGAAGAAACCCGCTGCAAACAATACGACAAAATAACAGACTGGGTATTGGAGCATTCACAACTTTCTGACGAACAGAAAATTCATGAATATAAAAGTTTAATGCATCAGGAACATAATGAAAATCTGGAAACCTTAAAAATGGCAGGTACCTTTGCACTCACAGCAGCCGGTATTACCGCTCTTGGACTGGTATTAACAAATCCAGATGTCAACAAAACCAATCGGAAGAATACAAAACATATTGTTGATGGAGTTGTTGATGTACTTAAAAAAATCATAAAAGCCATAAAATAATAACATAAAAACACTCTGTGAAAGTTTTTCGCTTTCGCAGAGTGTTTTCGATTATCTGTAAATTTCGCCCTTTGTCCAAGCCATATCCCAGAACTGATATTCATACTTACTGCAAATCACAACAATGCGTTCCAGTTCCTGAATCTGTTCTTCGGTAAAGTTTTCGGTAAAGCGGTCACACATAGCAATCATCTCATCATTGCAGGCGCGATAGCCTTCGGAAGTGTAAGTGTTCACCCAGTCGGCATAGAATTCATGATGTTTGCTTTCCGGAAAATTCTTTTCGATATATTCGCCGATAAGCGCATAACTCCACGAACATGCCAGCACCGCCGCGGTGATTTCAGCCAGTCCGCCCTTGAATCCGATGGAAATCATATAATTCGTATAAGATTCGTTATTGAGTGCCATCGGCGTAGAATCAATCTTTTCCCTGTTAATGCCGAACTTCGCAAGATAACTCTGATGTACGGCATTTTCTGTATCGAGAGTTTCCGTAATCAGCCTGCTGAATGTTCTCATATCGCTTTCCTTATCGGCGCAGATAACCCCCAGCGCAAATACTTTCGCATACTGCATCAGATATTTATGGTCCTGAATCATGTAGTATGCAAATTTTTCATGTTCAAGAGTTCCGTCAGCAATTCCCTGCACAAACGGATGCGTATAATAACTTTCCCAAATCGGCAGAGCCGCCTGATATAATCTTTCTGAAACTTTCATAGATTCAAGCCTCCTCAGTGAACTGATTCTCGATTGCAAATGCATGATTCATAGGCCCTGAACCTTTTCCGAGATTCAGCATCGCCCCCAGCGCGCCGGAAATATATGCCTTTGCCCTTTCGACAGATTCCGGAACGGTGAACCCCTTCGCCAGATTGGACGCTATCGCACTGGAAAGCGTACATCCTGTACCATGCGTATTCGGATTGTCAATGCGTTTTCCTTCAAACCAGTGCGCTTCGCCCTGATAAATCAGGAAATCATTGGCATCATTCAGAGAATGACCGCCTTTCAGCAGAACCGCACAGCCATAATCTTCGGAAATTTTCTTTCCGGCCTGTTCCATATCGGAAACGCTTTTGATTTGCATACCGGTCAGTTCTTCAGCTTCGGGAATATTTGGCGTGATGATTTCCGCAAGGGGTATCAGCTTTTCTTTGAGCGCAGTAATCGCATCTTCACTGATGAGTCTTGCACCGCTGGTCGCTACCATAACAGGGTCAAGCACGATATGCTTCGCCTGATATTGATTCAGCTTTTCCGCGATGATTTCAATCAGGGCAGATGACGAAACCATGCCGATTTTCACCGCATCCGGAAAAATATCCGTAAAGATGCAGTCAATCTGCTGGGCCAGAAATTCGGGTGTGGACTCCATAATCGAAACCACTCCGGTTGTATTCTGAGCCGTCAGCGCAGTGACCGCACTCATCGCGAATACGCCGTTCGCGGTCATGGTTTTGATGTCTGCCTGAATGCCAGCGCCTCCGCTGGAATCACTTCCAGCGATTGTTAATGCAGTTTTCATGATAAAAATAACTCCTTTCTGAAATGCATTAATTTTATAAAACGACAGAGAGTGGTGCTCCCAATCTGCCGTTGTATATCAGGATGATTTATTTTTTTATATCACAGACAATCTGTTCCGATAATACCCGAAGTTCCTGACAGGCCTGCTGAATATCTTCCGCAGAGAAAATCGCAGTTATCACCGCGATGCCGTCCATGCCAAGCCCTGAAATTTGGGAGATGTTTTCTTTTGTGATACCTCCGATAGCGACAACCGGAATCCGTACTGCCTGACAGATTTCCCGAAACGTCTGATAATCAATCCGGATAGCATCCGTTTTTGTCGAGCTTGCGAACATCGCTCCAGAGCCGAGATAATCCGCGCCGTGATTCTGCGCATCAAGTGCCTGTTCGACAGTTTTCGCAGTCACACCGATGATTTTATCTTCTCCGAGCAGATTTCTGGCCTGTTCGACAGGCATGTCATTCTGCCCGATGTGAACGCCATCCGCACCGGATTTCAAAGCAATTTCGATATTATCATTAATCAGCAGGGGGACGTGATAAGCATGACAAACTTCTTTCAGCGCGATTGCTTCTTTCAGAAAGCTTTCTTCATCCAGATTTTTTTCACGGAGCTGAACACATGTGACTCCGCCTTTCAGTGCTTCTTCGACCTGCTGGACAAGTGTCTTTCCGCCGAGCCAATGCCTGTCTGTAACAGCATAAAGACGCATCATTTCAGGATTGATTTTCATAACTATCCATTCCTTTCCGGATTATCGGAATATCTGATAATCCGCTTTTCTATCAAGAGTTTCAGCATCCATACGATACACGGCATCTATGATTCTGTTCCGGAAACTTGCATTGCCTTCATAAGGTGCAAGATGTTCCTGAGCGATTTCACCGCTGACTCCCATCATACAGACTGCGGCAGCGGCTGATTCAGGAATTCGTTCCGGATTCGCCGTGATAAATGCCGCTGTCAGCGCAGAAAGCTGACATCCTGAACCCGTTACTGATTTCATCATAGAACAGCCGTTCCGGATGCAGTATGCCTGATGCTTATCCGCAATCACATCAATCTGTCCGGTGACAGCAAACACTGTATTCTGTTCCGAAGCAATCGCTTTGATTAAATTTCTCATCTCCGGAAGATTTTCTTCCGTAATCCGGTCAGAACTGACAGCATCTACCCCGTGAGATTTGGTTTCATGGCAGAATAATGCCTTGATTTCAGACAGATTTCCTCGGATAACATCAATCCGGATTTCATTCAGCAATAATCGGATAGATTCCGTTCTGAATCGCGATGCCCCTGCCCCTACAGGGTCGAGCACGACAGGATGATGCAGTTCATTTGCGATTCTTCCAGATTTCCGCATGGCCGAAAGCTTATCCGGATTCAGTGTGCCCGTATTGAGCAGTAAACCGTCACATAATGCCGTGATTTCAGCAGATTCTTCCGGACAGTCCGCCATAATCGGCGAACCGCCCGAAGCTAACAGAATATTGGCACAGTCATTCGCTGTAACATAATTCGTAATACAATGAATATGCGGTTTCCGTTCTCTGACCCGATGCAGGATTTCTCCGAACATGATTTCAGGATTCTTTCTGTAATTTGAGAACATTGGCTTTTCTGAGCGATTCCACCAGAATCACGGAAAGAATTGCCCCTCCGCAGGCGGAAATCAGGAACGGAACAACATAAGCATAAAATGCAATCTGTCCGGCATCTTTTCCCATGATGAAAATCGCAATCGGATAGGCTGCCAGTCCGCCGAGTACTCCCGAACCGATGGCTTCGGCGATATAGGTCAGCCATGTATTTTTAGTTTTATAATACGTCAATCCGCAGAGAAGTGCGCCCAGCATACTGCTGAATGCCAGCGGTGTTCCGAGGCCGAGCAGATTACGGATAAGACTCGCCGCAAATGCGACTCCGACTCCATACCAAGGGCCTAACAGCACTGAACATAAAATATTTACCATGTGCTGAACCGGCGCGCATTTACTTCCGAATACCGGTATCGAAAACATACTTCCGACAACGGCGACAGCGCAGAGTACTCCTGCCAATACGATTTTTTTGGTTTTGTTCTGATTCATGATTCATTTCTCCTTTTTGAAAGCTTTGAGAGAACCGCAGATAACAGCGTCCTCTCAGAATAAAAACAATTATCCTGTCAATCGGTCGAAACTTACTGGTTTCCTCTCACGCCGGAACACGGCTTCCCTCGCTGTTATCTCAGGCAGAAGGCGCTCCCCAGCTGCCCGTTATGCAGTTTTTCTCCCCCTTTCAGAAGAAAAGAGACATTCCAGAAAAATCAGAATGTCTCCGTAATCATCAGATTTGCTTGACTTCCTACGGCGGCATTATCCGCATCAGGTAAAGGGTCGGAACTTTGCTGTTCCCTCTCAGCCTGAAAGACAAGCTCCCCTGTTCAGTGATATATTATATCATATAAATATTTCTAAAATATGAATTTTTTATGATATATTTATGAACAAACAGAAACTTTACTTTTTTCAAATTCTGTGCTATAATAAAGCAAAAACATCAGGAGGATTTTTTCATGATAATCGAAATCGATAACTTATCCGCTCCCGAATTACAGCCGTTTCTGTGTACAAACGAGAATCAGCTTCTGCACTGGAATGAACCGGAACAGGGGCTTTTCATCGCAGAAAGCCCGAAAGTCATCCGCCGCGCACTTGCCGCCGGATATGCGCCGATTTCCCTGCTGTGTGAGAGAAAATATATTTCCGGTCAGGCACGGGATATTATCGAACAATGCGGAGAAATTCCGGTCTACACCGCGGATTCCGATATTCTGACAGAAATCACCGGATTCAAGCTGACACAGGGTGTTCTGTGTGCCATGCGGCGGCATCCTCTGCCTGATGCCGAACAAATTTGTCAGAATGCTTCGCGAATTGCCGTTCTGGAAGATATTATGAATCAGACCAATGTCGGAGCGATTTTCCGTTCCGCGGCCGCGCTGGGGATGGATGCCGTTCTGCTGACTCCTGCTTGCAGTGACCCGTTATACAGACGTTCCGTGCGTGTCAGCATGGGAACGGTATTCCAGATTCCGTGGGCATATCTGGACAGGAATTCTCCTGATTATGTCACATTCCTGAAAGAAAAATCATTCCGGACAGCGGCAATGGCTCTCCGGAATGATACGCTGTGTATTGATGATGAAAGACTTTCTTCCGCTTCACGGCTTGCCGTGATTCTCGGTACGGAGGGCGATGGCCTGAAAGAATCCACTATCGTGAACTGTGACTATACTGTCAAAATTCCGATGTTTCATGATGTCGATTCCCTGAATGTCGCCGCCGCGAGTGCTGTCGCCTTCTGGGAACTGCGGAAGAAAACAGAAACTTATCCGAAATAATTCAGAATGGAAATGGCTCTCATGACATGACTGTCATCCAGTCCGTAGATATGCTGAGGCTGGTCATCGACCATAACCGTCCGGCGCGTCTGCACCAGAAAATATCTGAGCCACTGCCAGTTATAGTCATCATCATCCAGAATGACAAAACTTTTCGTGCAGGGTCTGTCTAACAGCCATGCCCGAATTTCGAGCGGTCTGCCGTTTTCTCCGAGCAGGCTGTAGGGCGTGAATCCGGATAATTTCAGGTCATACTGATACAGATATTTATGAAATAATTTCAGATTTTCGCTTTCACCGGCACTGATTAATTCTTCCAGA
>JAFUWP010000020.1 GCA_017483405.1 Oscillospiraceae bacterium
ACGGCTTTATATGTGATTCTGGTATTGAAAATTTTATAATGGAAATTACTTGTTTCTGAAAAAGGTCTGACAATTACGGATTGTGAAGTATTCTCAAAAGTAATTCTATACATATCCCGATAGGTTAATTCGGTATTTTGACAACTGTTAATAATATCTTTTATTTTCTGATTAAGTTCGAGATTATTTCTTGCATGATTTAGCCAATCATAGGTCATTTCCATTTCTTATCTTCTCCAAATTCTGATTACCAAATAAAAGGCAATAATCTGTATTTTACTTTCTTTTTATATTCTGTATAGCCAGTCAGCCCAGTTTCAAGAATTTTTTCTTCGTTCCGAATTCTCATGATGATGATGACCGGATAGAATAAAAATGATAATATCCTTTCTATCAGTTTTTGAAAATTTATTTTTCCTGATATTTTTATAATTCTAAAAAGTTTGCTTCTTCAGGAAGATTTTCAGGTGTAACCCAATTGATTTCTGCACATAATTTTTGAAAAGTGATATATTCTTCGATAGCTTTCCATGCGAGATGAGGAGGGATAAATAAGCCTTTTGAAATATAAAGGTCATCTCCCCACACATCTACTAATTCGGTCAATAATTCTTTATTTCCTAAAGAAAAATAAGTACCGCTGTCATCAGTAATTCCAACATGAAAACCGGCTTCTTTTTCAACGCAGATACAAACAGAAACACCAATATCTTCAATGGAGAGAGAACCAACTAAATCAGGAAATACTTCATTTTTCGCAAGAATATTTTTTAATTCTTCCAAAGATTTGACTTTTCCAATCAGTGAATTGTATCCGTTTTCAGTTGTATCAATATTATAATGTATCATGTGGGTTCTCTCCTGTTTTATTTTAATTACCAAATAAAAGGCAGTAACATGAATAATTTCTGATTCATGCTACTTACTGCTGAGCGTTCGCACCGCTGACGATTTCGGTTAATTCCTGTGTGATTGCGCCCTGACGAGCACGGTTATACTGTAATGACAGGTTATCAATCATTTCAGTAGCGTTATCAGTCGCATTTTCCATAGCTGTTCTTCTTGCTGCCTGTTCAGAAGCAAAAGATTCTACAATTGCACCATAGAGTAAACTTGCGACATAGCGGGGAACAAGTTTATCAAAAACTTCTTCCGGAGAAGGTTCATATTCGACGGCGCAGTGTCTCGGATGTGAACCGGCCATTTCATCGAGCGGAATGACTTCCATTTTCTGAGCGACCTGCATGATAGGCGATACATAGTTTGTGAAAACTATCTCGACAGTCTGGAGTGATTCATGACGCTTGTAGGTATTCAGAATCAGTTCGGCCATATCCATAGCGAGGTAGATATTCATGTGTTCGGCGATATGGTCATAAGCTTTCAGAATTTTGACATCGCGGTTCTCGAAGTAATCGACAGATTTCTGACCGATGGGCATGACGATAGGATTTCCGCCCTGCGCCTTGATTTCGTTGATTTTGGCCTGAGCGATTTTGAGCACATTGGAATTGAAACCGCCTGCAAGGCCTCTGTCACCGGCGATAACAATCAGCAGAGCCGCGCCTGTTTCGGTACGTTTGCGGACAAACTGCGAATTGAAATACGGGTCTTCGGCGGCGATTTCAGCCATGAGCTTGTAAGTCGCCTCGAAGAAAGGCTGAGCGGCTTCGGCGCGGTCTTTAGCCTTTCTTAGCTTGGAAGATGCGACAAGCTCCATCGCCTTTGTAATCTGCATTGTACTCTGAACGCTGTGAATCCGGCGTTTAATATCTTTCAGATTTGCCATAGTATCACCACTGTTGATTGAACTCCGTCAGGGCTTGGCCGAGAGCGGTTTCATTTTCCTTTGTGAGGTCTTTGGTATCGAGAATAGATTTCAGCACTTCCGGATGGCTTTCGTTCATGAATGAGGAAAGTTTTTCCTGATATTCCTTGATTTTTGTGACAGGAATATCATTCAGATAGCCCTTAGTGACAGCATAGATGATGCAGACCTGCATTTCTACAGGGACGGGAGCATTTCTGTCCTGTTTGAGAACTTCTACGATACGTTCGCCCATAGCGAGACGATTTTTGGTATCTTCATCGAGTTCAGAGCCGAACTGCGAGAAAGCCTGTAATTCTCTGTACTGAGAGTAAGATAATTTCAGCGAGCCGGAGACTTTCTTCATGGCTTTAATCTGGGCGGCACTTCCGACACGGGAAACCGAAATACCAGGGTTGACCGCAGGGCGAACACCGGCATTGAACAAGTCAGTTTCCAAGAAAATCTGGCCGTCAGTGATAGAAATTACATTTGTCGGGATATAGGCAGAAACGTCACCGGCCTGTGTCTCGATAATCGGGAGAGCAGTCAGAGAGCCTCCGCCGTAATTTTCGTTATAACTGCAAGCTCTTTCGAGCAGTCTGGAATGCAGATAGAAGACATCACCAGGGAAGGCCTCACGACCTGGGGGACGTTTCAGGAGCAGAGAGAGTGCGCGATAAGCGACAGCATGTTTGGATAAGTCATCATAGATGCAGAGCACATCTTTGCCTTGGTCGAGGAAATACTCACCCATTGCGCATCCGGAATACGGCGCGATGTACTGTAACGGAGCGAGTTCGGATGCGGTTGCAGATACGATGATAGTATAATCCATCGCACCGGCTTTGCGGAGGGTTTCGGCCACGTTTGCGACAGTCGAGCGTTTCTGACCGATAGCCACATAGATACAGATAATATCCTGCCCTTTCTGATTGATGATAGTATCAAGGGCGATAGCGGTCTTACCGGTCTGGCGGTCGCCGATAATCAGTTCACGCTGACCTCTGCCGATAGGAATCATCGAGTCGATAGCTTTGATACCTGTCTGTAAGGGCTTGTGAACGGATTTTCTTGTGATAACGCCGGAGGCGACTTTTTCGATGGGTGCGCGTTTGGATGTATTGAGCGCGCCTTTGCCGTCAATTGGCTGACCGAGTGCTTTAACAACTCTGCCGAGCAGTTCTTCTCCGACAGGAACGGACATGATTTCGCCTGTTCTCTTGACGGAAGAACCTTCTTTAATATCTTCATCAGAACCGAGCAGAACTGCGCCGACGCTGTCCTGTTCGAGGTTGAGTGCCATACCGTACACACCGTTCTCGAACTGAATCAGTTCGCCGGACATGCATTTTTCGAGCCCGTGAATGTTGGCGATACCGTCACCGACAGTGATAACTGTACCGACATCAGACAGGGAAATCTGTGCATGATAGTTCTTAATCTGGTCTTTGATAATACTGGATATTTCATCCGGTCTTAAATTCATAGAGAAAATAACACCTCTTTTTGATAAAATAATTTTGTTTTATTTTGATAGAATAGAATTTGATTAAAAACTATTTCTATACAAAAATATTCTAACTGCTGAGAGTATGATAAATACTGCAACTAAAAATGAGATAACTCCTATTACACGATTTCTCCGCCATTCTCTGACACCTTGTACAATCATTAAGAGCGATACTAATATTTGTAAAATATCATTATTATTTATAATGCCTGCTATAAGCAAACCAGCAATTACAAATACAATCATGCTGATTATCAATTGTATGATAACTGCACTTTTTTCAATCGTGTTGTATTCTTTCCAGTCAGTAAGTATGGTTTTCATCAGCTCACCTCACTTTTGAGCGAAAGCCTTCATTCTGGACTTGATAGAATTATCCATTCTGGTATCACCATACTGGACGACCATACCGCCCATGAGGGATTTGTCAACGGATTCACGGAGCAGAATACTCTTGCCGAGTTTCTGCTGTAATTTTTCTTTCAGGGCGGTTCTCTGCGAATCTTCCAGCGGAACGGCGGATGTCACAAAGACTTCGGCAATCGAGAATGCTTCATAATAGAGCTTATTGAAAGCGTTCCGGATTTCGGAAATTCTGTTGATTCTGCGTTTTTCCACGAGAAGACAGAGAAAATTTTCGGTGATGCCCTGTTCTTCGCCGATAATCTTCTGCAAAACGGAAATCCGTTCAGAAAGTTCCAGAGTCGGAACATCAAGGAGCGAAATCAGTTCGGGATATTGCAGAATCAAATCCGTGACCTGATTCAGTTCCTGATAGATGCGTTTTTCCTGCTGTTCTTCTTTGGCGAGGAGGAACAGGGCTTCGGCATAGACGTGACCTACTGTCTGCTGTGTCATGACTGTTCACCTATATTCTGAATGAAATCATCGATAAGGCGTTCATGGTCGGCCTTATTGATTTCTTTTTCCATAATTTTTTCAGCCAGTTCCATAGCCAGTTCAGAGATTTCGCCCTGAAGTTCTGTTCTGGCGAGGTTCTTTTCGCGCTCGGTTTCGAGGGTAGCTTTTTCGCGGACGGCCTGCGCTTCGTGACGGGCTTTATCGAGAATCGAATCGCCCTGTCTCTGCGCGATTTTTTCGGCTCGTTTGATGATGCTGTCTGCTTCATCTTTTGCGCCGGCGATAGCCTGTGCATATTTTTCCTTATCGGAATTGGCAGATTGCAGAGCATCATCCGCTTTCTGATAAGTACCGTCCACTTCCTGCTGACGCTGTTCGAGGATGGCATCAATGCGCTTGAACAGAATCAGCTTGAATGCGAGGAAAATCAGCCCTGTATTGATAAGCGTGAATAAGATAGTACCGACATCAATTGATAAAAAATCCAATTTTCTGCCTCCTGTAGAGTTTAACCGCTGACTTTGTTAATGAACGGATTGGCGAACATCAGAAGCAGGGCAACGAGCAGGCCGTAGATACCAGTAGATTCGGCAACGGCACAGCCGATGAACATAGTTCTTGTTACCGCGCCGGAGCTTTCCGGCTGACGGCCGATAGATTCGCAGGCCTTGCCGACAGCATAGCCTTCACCGATACCAGGGCCGATACCGGCAATCATTGCCGTACCTGCGCCGAGTGCAGATGCACCGAGCACGATAGCTCTTGAGAGTTCTGTGTAATCTACATTTGTTTCCATAATAAAATACCTCCAGATTATTTTTTTTTGCTAGATTTTGTTTATGTCTCAGCATTGCCGTCCGCATTGGAAATATAGACCATAGTCAGCATAATGAAGATAAATGCCTGCATGAATCCGCTGAACAGGTCAAAATACAGGGACATCACTGCTGGGATACCGATAGTACAGAATGCAATGCCGATTTTCGCCGTGATGACTGAAAGCGCATAATAAATCAGGCTGGTGATGACCATACCGCTCACGACATTGCCGAAGTGACGAAGACTCATAGAAACCGGAGTTGCCACTTCACTCAGGATGTTGATAGGGAGCATCACGGGAACGGGGTCAACATATCCTTTCAGATAGCCGCCGAAACCATGTGTCCGGATATTGGTACTGTGAATCAGTACGAAAGTAATCAAAGCCCATGTCAGGGGAACATTGAAATCTGCGGTGACAGAACGCAGGCCTAACATGCTGATTAAACTGCCCAGAATCGAGAAAGTGAACAGTGCGCCGATATAAGGGGCGAACCATCGCCATCGTTTTCCCATCGTGTCTTCCACAAGCCCGTAGACAGTTTTGACTGCCCATTCTGCAACGGCCTGTTTTTTGGAAATATTTTTTGTTTTCAGGTCGCTGGTCAGCCACAGGAGCAGAAGTGTGACAGCCAGAATAATCCCCCAGCTCAGAATGATAGTTTCAGTCAGATTGATAGTCAGGCCGCCAATATCAAACGAGCAGACGATTTTAGGGCCGCTGACATCCACGCCATCCGGAGAACCTCTTAAAAAATCGCTGATACTCAAAAAAATATCCCTCCTGTTTCCTTAAAATTTTTTTGGATTTATAATTACTTATCTGTGCGGAAAGACAGAATTCCGAAGATGATTTTCGGATAAAGAAACGGCATCACGCAGGCGACAGCGTTTACCTGTTCGGAAATCAGTCCGGCGGCGATGACTGCCGAAGCAATCAGCATCCGGATGAGATAGCCTTTGAAATCTCTGGTTTTGCCGTGATAAACAGCGTTCAGAATACTTCTCCGGAGCAGGAACAGATTACTGAGACTGCCGATGCTCCCCAGAAATAAGCCAGTCAGAAATGCTGTACTGAACCCCGTCACGAACAGAGAGCCTGTCCAGAACAGTACATCAAGAATCACCGTTCCGATGACTGCGGCGCGCAGTTCTCTATGTAAATCTTCCTGCATGGGTTCACCTCAATCCCGTCTTGTTTGCACAATAATAATTATACTATGATTTTGCAGATATGTCAAGAATAACCGCAGAAAAATCGCATGAAAAAAGAAATTTTTGATTTCAGGCTTAATAAAAAGCCGTCAGAAACCAGACTTGAACTGACGGCATTTTTATTGGTGACACCACAGAATGCCGGAGCAGTCGCAAAGAATAGAAGTCAGCGAAATTGTCATTTCTACAGGCATATTCCGTGGTGCTGATTTCATTATAATACAATCTGCCGTAATTTGCAACAGACAAATTTCAGGATTTGTCTGAATTCGGAATCTCTCCGGAAGATGTTCGCAGAATTTTTTCAGCAATAATGCCGTGCAGTTCGCACATTCTCCGGAAAGGCGGCTGAATTTCGGTCTGCATAGAGTGATTCAGCCAGTCCATCACCTGTCCGAATACAGTACATTTGTAGTAGTGAATCAGCAGGGATTTATCCGCTGGAGTGACGGAAGTTTCTTCTGCAAAAGCTGTTTCGATAAAGCTGGTGACGGTATATTCACAGATATGCCACAGACTTTGTTCATACAGTTCCCGATGTGAAGTAGCATAGAGATTCTGAATGATTTTCCGATGTTTTTTCGCAAAAGCGACTGTAATATTCAGACAGGTTTCCAGCGAATCTACAGATTTGTAAGTTTCGAGGGTTTTGTCCGCCTCCGAACGGAAGATTTCTTCAATCAGTGCGGGAATATCCTGAAAATGATAATAGAACGTATTCCGGTTGATGCCGCAGTCAGTAACAATGTCACGAACTGTAATTTTATCAACGGATTTTTTATGCAGAAGTTTCAGCATGGAATTCTGAATCATCTGTTTGGTCAGATGCAAAATACCCCCTTCTTTCTGTAACAAAAAAGCCGGCCGTAATCTACAGCCAGCTCCCATAATTGCGTATCTTCTTGTAACAAGTATTAGTATAGCATATTTTTCCGGATTTGTCAAGAGGGGGAGACAAAAAATCATCCCCGTCCGGAACGGGGATGAAAGCATTATACTTCGATTTTGCCCTTGCGCTTGACATGCAGAGCGCGGTCACGGATTTCTCCGGCGGCCGGATTGATAGCCTTGACAGGATATTTTGTATCATCATCAAGCTCGGCCATCTCAAACACCGGAAGAAGAATTTCAAGCTGTTCGCCGGTTTCGCCTTCACCTGTGAGAGCAGGGTAGAAATGTGGATTCGGAATCATTGCGCCGTTGCGGAGCAGAGCGATTTCGGCTTCTTCGGGATTCTTGGCATGTTGCAGAACGAGGTCGCCGTCATCCGAGAAGGTGATATGCACGAAACGGACACCTTCCTGTTTTTCGAGATTTGCGACACTCGATGCTACTTGCAGATAAGCCGCGCCGGCATTTTCGCGTTTTGCATTCATACGGGCTTTGTATTCTTCCAGATTCTGACGGAGTTTTTTGTTTTCCGTCTGGAGGATGTTATACTGCTGTTCAGTTGTATGCAGTTTTTCCTGCATCTGCGCCTGTTGCTGTGCGTTCTGAATGTTGATTCTGTCCAGTTCGGACTGGAGCTGTTCATTCTGTTCGAGCGCGTTTTCTAGTTCGGAGCGCAAATCTTCATTTTCTTCGGTAACTTCTTCGAGCTGTGCGCGGATGTCATCTGTTTCCTCCTCGGTATCCTCATCGAAGGCATCCAGTTCATCACTAGCGGACTGCTGTTGTTTGAGGGTATCGTTTTCTTGCAGAGCGTTTTCCAGCTGAGAGCGGAGTTCCTGATTTTCAGCATCCGCATCATTGTACTGTGTCTGGAGGGATTTAATCTGATTTGCGGCGTTCAGGAGTGCAGTACGAAACTCATCATTCTGTTTGGTGGTGGAATCGAGTTCGGTATACAGGCTGTCGATTTCTTCCTTATCCTTCTGCTGTTTTTCGGCGGCATCGGCGAGCTGGGATTCGAGCGCCTGTTTTTCCTGTATGAGTTTTTCCTGAACTTCCGAGCCGGAGGCTTCATCGGCTTCTAGCTGAGACTGGAATTGTTGCGCCTGAGAAACAGCAAATTTCAGTTGTTCCTGAAGTTCCTGCATTTCCTGCGCGGATTTTTCCTGTTCGGCTTTGAGCGATGCAATCTCCTGATTATCGGAATCCTGTTTTTCCGTGAGAGCAGAAGTCAGGTCAGAAATCTGCTGATTGGCATCTGCGAGCTGATTTTCGAGTTCCTGTTTTTCGCCGGAAAGCTTGATTTTCTCAGATTTGAGGGCAATAAGCTCCTGATTATCGGAATCCTGTTTTTCCGTGAGCGCGGAAGTCAGGTCAGAAATCTGCTGATTTGCATCTGCAAGCTGATTTTCGAGTTCCTGTTTTTCATCGGAAAGCTTGATTTTCTCAGCTTTGAGGGTATCCAATTCCTGATTATCGGAATCCTGTTTAGATTCCAGCTCAGTCTGGAAGTTCTGTGCCTGAGAAACGGCGAAACGGAGTTGTTCTTCGAGTTCCTGTTTCTGCTGGGTGATGGTTTCCAGTTCGGATTTCAGGGAAGTCACCTGAGAATCATCAGAATTTTGTCTGCTGATGAGTTCAGAAGTTAAATCTTCAATCTGCTGATTAGCATCTGCAAGCTGTTCTGCGAGTTCCTGATTCTGGTCGGAGAGTTTAGAAGTTTCAGCTTTGAGGGCATCTAATTCCTGATTATCGGAATCCTGTTTGGATTCCAGCTCGGTCTGGAAGTTCTGCGCCTGAGAAACGGCGAAACGGAGTTGTTCTTCGAGTTCCTGTTTCTGCTGGGAGATAGTATCCAGTTCGGATTTCAGGGAAGTGAGTTCCGACTGTTCGGAATTCTGCTGATTTTCGAGCTGGGACTGTAACTCTGCAATCTGACGGGAGGCATCTTCGAGAGCGGATTCAGAATCTTTTTTCTGATTGAACAGTTCTACGCGATGTTTTTCGCGGAGAGCGGCAAGTTCGGCTTCATATTCATCCTGCTGTCGCCGGATACTGTCATGAAGTGCGGAGATTTCTGCATCAGATTCGTTTGAAGAATCTGTATGCTGACTGTTGATAAGTTCCGTACTCAAATCATCGACTTGCTGAAGGGCATCAGCGAGCTGTTCCTGTAAGTTTTTGTTTTCTTCCAGAAGTTTGGAAAGCTGACCGGAATCCGCATCAGGCTGAGAAGACTGTTCGAGCTGTTCGCGGAGCTGTTTGACCTGACGGGCGGCATCCTGCAATTTAAGGCGATATTCAGAATTCTGCTGTTCGAGTGCATCCATATCAGCACGAAGTGAAATTTCAATTTCTTCGGGAGTACGGGAAGGCACATCGGCCTTAGCGGAGAGTTCAGCGCGGAGATTTTTAATCTGGCTGTTAGCCTTGTCGAGTTCTTCGCGGAGCAGATTGTCATCTGCCGGAAGGGGAGTTCCGGAGCGGAGCTGTTCTGTCAGGCTTTGAATCTGTTCGTTCGCCTGACGGAGTTCCTCACGGAGTGCGGAATCATCACCGGACGGCATGGATTCGATTTCCTGCCGGAGAGAGGCAATCTGGAATTGATATTCTGAATTTTGTTTTTCGGCACTTTCGAGAGATGCCCGAAGGATTTTCTTTTCGCGTTCAAAGGCATCTGTTTTTTCTTCCAGTTCAGAAGCCGGAACAGAAGACGCGGATTGTTCGGAAAGTGTAGTATTTTCGGAACGGAGTGTTTCAATTTGTTTTGCGGCATCGGCGAGTTTTGTGCGGAACTCGTCATTCTGATTCAGAACGGAATCCAGTTCTTTCTGGATTTCGGCGGCATTTTTCTGTTCCTGCGCGATTTTTTCATTTTGTTCCTTGCGCAGTTCCATGACCTGAGCGGCGGCATC
>JAFUWP010000277.1 GCA_017483405.1 Oscillospiraceae bacterium
ATGTAACTCAGTGAAAATAAAATTTTATCGATTCTTTGGGGTGGTAGAGGCCGTGGGTTCAAGTCCCGTCACTCAGACCATAAAAAACAAGCTGATTTATTCAGCTTGTTTTTTTGTTTTTTCAGAATGTCTTATCAGACTTATCAGGGCACATAACGTCAGGATTCCTCCGACAACCGGATATACTGTCACCATCCTGTTTGTCGTTCCGTAAATGTCAAGTACTCCCTTGAAAATGCTCCCGATTGTGAATGTCGCAATCGCAGAGTTCCAAAGATTCAGAAACATATCATCCAGCTGAATCCGTTTCAGTGCCATGATACTGTAAAGCAATGCCCCCATCCCTAACGGAATCGCAAAGGCATAAATCATATAATAAGAATATACCTCATGACTGAAATGTTCATACACCGCCCCGAAAAATGCAAACCATACCGAACAGATTACATTTCCGAGGATGTGTTTCAGCAGTCTGTTATCCGATGTATACAATGTCGCTCACTTCCCTTTCCTTGATTCTGCCGTTCGTGGTCGGCTGATTGATAACTTCACCATCGAAATACATGGTCGATGAACCGCCTCCATCCAGATTATAGGCCGTTTCGATGCCTAATCCCTGCATGAATTCCGCCAGCTGATACAGCGATAATCCTTCGCTCTCCGATGTTCTGCCGTCAGATACCACAAATACATAATGATTGCTGCCGATGATGCCGATGGCCGTCCGCGGATTGCTTGCCATCGCCTTTCCGACTTCCTGATTCTGCGTTACTGTAATGTTCCCGTCTTCCAGCAGTTCAGGGCCGAAACTGAATGCCTGCCATACTCCCATAGAAACAAGTTCTTCAGCAGAATACGCATCCGGACTGATAACCTGCATTGTGCCGTCCGCATAGATGCATAATACATCATTTGTGCTTTTGGTATCACGATAGACGATTCCGTTCCGGATGACATAGCCTCTTTCCTGTGTGCCGTAATAATCGCCGTTAATTGCCAGAATCGCGTTATGCGCCTCGGCGATGGATGATGTCTTATCCGTGACGTTCTTACCGTAGGTATCATCCGCGAAAGCGGTCTTGAGATATTCCGCTGATGACAGCACGACATCCGCGACATAGATTCTGGTATTGTTTTCATAATATTCCGTGAGCGTAATCTGACAGTTTTCATCCTGATAGGTCTTCACTCCGGAAGTTTCCGGCTCGGCGGTGATGACTGTATTTTCTTCCGTTGTTTCCTGTTCTTCCTGAACGCCGTGACGGGAATGCTTTCTTCCGGACTGCGGAACTGCTTGTTCCGTTTCGATAACAGAAGTTTCTGTTTCGGTTGTTTCTTCGGTCAGCGCATTGGCCGAAATATCTTCAAATAAAGAAGTATTCATCTGCGTGGTATCTGTCTGATAGGTTTCCGTCAGTACAAACGTATCCAGCGAGATGTATACCGTAAAGGCCGTCAGTGCTAATCCGTAACAGACCGCCCAGAGATTTTTCTTCTTCATGATACATGCCCCTTCCTGAAAATAAATTTATGCTGAATCAGATAACTGCATACAAATAAAATGATTTCCGTCAGTATCTTCGCAAGATACGCATTCAGCCCGATAAGCGAAAAGCCTTTCAGTATCAGCGTATTGCAGAGCAGTATCACGCCGGCCAGCAGAAAATATTTTACTGCCGATTCCGCTGTCTTCTCCTGCGAACAGAATACTAACTTCTTATTGAGCGTATAATTCACGATACTGCTGAATATTCTTGCAATGACATTCGAGAGCATCATCTTTCCGGTCAGTGCCGAAAACAGACAGAACAAACCGTAATCTATCAGAAAGCTAATAAAAGAAGATGCCGAAAATTTCAGAATTTCTTTATAAATCCTGAACGAATCCCGTACCGCATGAAAATGTGATGAGGCATTTTCATTCAGATAAACCGTAGAAATCCAGACTTCCCGAATCGGGATTCCGGTTTTGGCGGAATACATCAGGACATTCATTTCATATTCATAACGACTGCCTTCGACAGAAAGCATTTTTTCCGTCAGCTGATTCGTGAACGCTCTCAGTCCCGTCTGCGTATCGTAAATCGATACCCCAGAACATAACCGATATACTGTTCTTGTCACCGCGTTTCCGAAACGACTCCTTAACGGAACATCGCCTTCAAATTTCCGGCTTCCGAGCACTAAACTTTCCGGATGCTGTTCGGCTTCGGCGCATACGTTCAGAATATCCTGAATCTGATGCTGACCATCCGCATCGGCGGTAACTATCAGATAAGGTTCTTTTATCTGCTCCATGATATAGCGTATTCCGGTTTTGAGGGCTTCGCCCTTGCCCTGATTGACTTCATGCGTTAATACAACTGATTTGACTGATGCCAGCCGGAAGATACTTTCATACGCCTGACCGCTCCCGTCATCTACAGTAATCACCATAAAATTCCGTTCCGCTAAACCAGAAATCACCTGTATTAATTCCTTATCCGGCTGATAGGCCGGTATCAATGCGATATGTTTCATCAACAAGCACCTCCGTGAAATAAAAAATGCTTTTTTCTTCTCTATGATTTTATTCTATCAGTGAAAGATTAAAACCAGATTAAAAAAAGCATTTTTTATCATTTATTTCACTTCGGAAGTATGACCGAAAATGTACTGCCTGTTCCTTCCTGACTTACTGCTGAAACCGCTCCGCCGTGGAATTCCGCAATCTGCCGGACTAAGGCAAGCCCCATCCCCAGACCTTTCGAGCTTCGTGCCTTATCCGAACGATAAAATCTTTCCCAGATATGGGGCAGTTCCTTTTCTGAAATGCCAATGCCGTTATCCGTTACATACAGACAAACCTGATTTGCATTCTGTTTCAGCTCCACGCGGACAAAGCCGTTTTCTCTGCCGTACCGGATGGCATTCTGTATCAGATTGTTGATTAACAGCGTGAATAATTCCCGATTTCCATTCAGCATGATATTTTCTTCGAGCGATTCCGTCACCGTGATATTCTTATCCGCAATCAGGCGGAAATCTTCGCATATAGAAGAAATCAGTTCCGTCAGATTCAGATTCTGTTTCTGATAGCGTTCTGTTTTCTGCTCCATACGTGTGAAGATAAGGAGCGTTTCAATCATGCCTGACATCTTATAGCCCTGCTTCTGAATGGATGCCAGTGCCTGTAAGATTTCTTCCGGATTATCGGCATTATCGAAGGCATAGTCACACTGCGCCAGAATTACCGATACTGGTGTTCGCAGTTCGTGAGATGCGTTTGAAGTGAACTGCTTTTCGGCCTCGAAATGATTCTCGATACGGTCAAACATCGCATTGATGGTATGTGCCAGCATATCGAGTTCATCTTCGGAATCCGTTGTCGGAATCCGCTTTGTCAAATCTCCGCCGGTGCGGATGGCATCCGCGGTATAACTGATAGTTCTGACCGGACGCAGAAATCTGCCTGTCAGCCAGTATCCCCCTGCAAAAGCCGTTATCAGCAGGAGCAGAAACCCTATCAGGACTGAACCGTGATATTCCATCACACCGCTGAAACTATCTTCCGCCGGAATCAGCCCCCGAATGTAATAATCATCACTGTGACGGACTTTGACCCATTCATCATAGTAATAATAATTCATGCCGGAAATTTCTATTTTCTGCGGAGCATCCTTTTCAGAATACGGATATTCATCCAGTTCCGGATATAAAAACAATCCGATGGCCTGTCCGCCGTCTTCCGTATAAATCATGAGCTGTACATTATTATCATAAAATTCAGAAATTTTGATTTCTTCCGTATCTCCTCCGGCAAGTGCCAGCTGATAGCGTTTTTCACTCTCCAGAAGACAGGCGAATTCTTCCACCGTTTCCGTCAGAGTGTTCTTTATCAGTTTTTTATCCGCATTCTGATAAGCTGTCAGCATCACCGAGAAAAATATGATACAAATCACGGTCAGCACCAGCGTGAACCATAATGTGATTTTTAATTTCAGAGATTTCCGTTTCTTCATGGCTGAATTCTCATCACATAGCCGATTCCGCGGACTGTATGCAGTAATTTGACTTCGGCATTTTCATCAATCTTTTTCCGGAGATAGTTCATATACACATCCACGATTTTTTCACCGCCGTCATAGTCATAGCCCCATACATGATTCAGAATCTTTTCACGGCTGAGAATCTTATTTTTATTTATCAGCAGATATTCCAGAAGATTATATTCCTTTCCGGTCAGCGTGATTTCTGCATTATCCCGTCTGACAATATGACTTTCCGTATCGAGCGTGAGCGTATCCAGTTTCAGGATACTGCTCACAATTCCGGCCGCCGTTCTCGTGACTGCCATAATCCGCGCGATAAGCTCCTCGAATGAAAACGGCTTGACAAGATAATCATTTGCCCCGATGTTCAGGCCTCTGACCTTATCGGAAACAGTATCCTTCGCGGTCAGAAAGATAATAGGTGTATTCTTTCCGGATGCCCTTAATTTCTGCACCACTCCGATACCATCCATTTTCGGCATCATAATATCCAGAACAGCAACATCATAATCCATATACTGCAAATGTTCCAGCGCATCTTCCCCGTCAAAACAGGATTCTACCGAAAACCCTTCGGAACGTAATTTCTTTACAATCACTGCATTCAGGTCAGTTTCATCTTCGGCAATGAGAATTTTCAAGCCGATTCATCTCCGTTTCTGTATCAGAATTTTGTCACAAGTCCTACGATATATTTCATAATCATCAGCGCATCGCCGGAATCCGGTACACCACTGTAATTCACATCCGCCGCCTTTACCTGTAAGGGCGTCAGTTCTTCTTTTCCGAGAATCGCTTTATTGATAGTAATCACATCCAAAATGTTGACACTGCCGTCAAGTGTCGCATCTCCCAGCAGAAAAGATTCTTCTTCCGCCGGTATTACCGTCACATTGACGGAAACTGTCTTTCCGTTTTCGAGCATCGCATAAACAGTCGCTGTTCCGGCCTTGACTGCGGTGAGTGTTCCGTCTCCGGAAACGGTTACTACTTTCGTATCAGAAGAAACCCACGATACAGAGCCTTCATAATTAGAAATGCTCAATGCCATAGAAGAACCTTCTGTCAGTTCCGTACTCTTAACCAGAATCTCCGGTGATACCACTGTCACCGTGCAGACAGAGTAAACATCTCCGGCTGTTGCTGTGATTTCGGCTGTTCCTTCCGAAATGCCCGTGATGATGCCGGATTCATCCACTTTCACAATACTTTCATCGGATGATGTCCATACTGCCAGATTATTATATACTTTCTGATTATTCGCGGAAGTAAATGCCAGCTGATTCTGCGTTCCGGAAATCAGTGAAATTTCTGTCTGTTTCAGATAATACCCATAATTCACTTCGACATGCGTTTCGGCTTTTTTCTCTCCGCATACGGCCGTAATCACCGCCGAACCGTTCCCGACTGCCGTCACAAGACCATCTTTTACAGTTGCTACATCGGGATTGCTGGATGTCCAGACAACTTCCCCTTCATAATTGACTCCGAGCTGTGCCGTTTCGGTATATTCCGTAAATTTCAGAACTTCTGGTTTCTGTTCTTCAGCAGTATCACTTTCTTTCTGAGATTCTTCGCATGTAATGACACAAGTCACTGTTACATCTCAGGCCGTGGCAGTGATTTCAGCTGTTCCGGCCGAAACCGCCGTGATGATGCCGTTTTCATCTACTGTTGCGATGCTCTCATCGGAAGACTTCCAGACAGCAAGCTTGTTATAGGCTTCTTTTGTATGCACCGAACAGAATGATAACTGCTTCTGCGTACCCGTTTCGATGCTGAGTTCCGTGTTATCGAAATAATAATCATATTCGACAGTCACCGGAATTTCTGCACGGCGGTCACCGCAGACTGCATAAATCATCGCCGAACCGTTCCCGACTGCTGTCACAAGTCCGTTTTCGACAGTCGCTACGCTGGTATCACTCGAAAGCCATGTCAGTTCTCCGCCTAAGTCAATGCCCAGTGTAGCTGTCTGGCTATATTCTGTTAATTCCAGAATCTGCTGTGCAGTTTCCTCCGCGGATTCCGATTCGTTTTCCCATGTCAGTTCCGGATAGGCATCCGCAATATAACTGAAAGATTTTCCGAGTTCCTCTGCAAAGCTCTTTTTCTGCATACCCGATTCCGTCTGGCTGACCGCAGTATCCGTATCCGCTCCGGTAATGCCGCATGAAGCAGATGCATCAAGATAATAACAATTTATCAGAACCGGTGAGGCCGCTGAACCTACAATGCCGCCGATGCCTGCTTTGCTCCGGTTGCATGTACAGGTAATCGTCCCTGTATTGTATGCATTCGTAACAACCGCTGAATCTTTGCCATATCCCAGAATACCGCCGCTGTAGGCATTGCCTTTCATCGAGGCAAGGGCAGAAGAATTCGTCACCGATGCTGTCGATTTACAGGTGCTGTCAATGCTGCCCTGATTGTAAGCATCTGTAATACGGACGGAATTTTCAGCATAACCTGCAATTCCGCCGGATGCGCTTAATCCGGTGCTAGAGGCTGTGGAACTCTTATATTCATCAAGATTCTGTGCAGATACATCCGAACTTCCGGAGACTGTTCCTGTATTGAAAACATTGTTCAGAACAGCCGATGAAACTGCATATCCCAGAATACCGCCGGCATAAACAAAAGCCGTTCCGGAAACCGGTGTTCCCTGCGCCGTAGATGCTACATGATAAACACTATCTCCCGAAACAGCACCCGTATTAGCACTATTACTGATATTGGCATCTTCGGAGGCATAACCGGCTATACCGCCGGCATAAATCAGTTTTGTCAGTCCGGTGTTCTGAATTTTTCCGTTGTTGATGCATTCTGTCATATTTCCGCCGCTGATTTGCGCCGCAATTCCTCCGATATAGCTTTTTCCGCTTACCGAAGCCATATTCCGGCAATCGGTAATCGTGCCCGAATTTACTGCACAGATTCCCCCTGCGGAATCTTCCGTTCCGGTGACTGTTCCGCTCATGGTACAGGAGGCAAGCTGTCCGCTGTTGGTATGGCATATTCCTCCGGCAGTTTTTCCGGAAACAGTTCCCATTACATCACAATTCTGAATCAGGCCGGAAGAAGTCTCGCATACAGAGGCCGATACTGTATAAGAATAATTCAGTTTCAGTCCGCGGATAATTCCGTTTTCGCCCAGTTCGCCGAATAAAGATGTTTTGGAATATAATCCGGTTACTGTATGTTGCTGACCGTCAAAAATACCCGAAAAATTCTTTATCGCCGTCCAGATATGGTCAGGCGCAGTGCTTTCCCACTGTCCAAAAGAGGCAATATCATTCAGGATAATATCATTATCCAGAAAGATAGTTTTGCCTTCCATCGTGTTTCCGCTGTTGACAAGCAGAGCCAGTCCGGCAAGCTGTTCGGCAGAAGTCAGATGAAATTCTGTTTTTTCATCCTCATACCATTTTACATTAGCCGTTCCGTTCCATACGGAAGAAACTGTTCCGGCCGCCGTCACCGATAAAGAAGAAATACTCTGTTCCGCATAAGTTCCGCCAGCCATCAACAGCACGGCAATCACCGCCGCGCAGATTCGTTTGCATAAATACATATTTTACACTCCTCTTAAATATATAAAATTACTATCTTGATTTTAGCACAGTTTTTTCCGTTTGTCAAGAAAAAATCCCCTGAAATCAGGGGATTTTGAAACAGTATTAATAAATTTTGATAGTATCTGCGCTATTTCAATCCACACACCATTTTTCAGGCATGACATGTCAGAAACTTGTTTCTGACTCAATAGTTCTTTATGGTATCCGCACTAAAGAAGCTGTCGCTCTCGGTGAAATAATCATTGGTTTCCATAGCGTTTCCAAAATCGTCTTCTTCGTCATCATCCAGAAGTTTCGCACCGCATACGCTACAGAACTGGAATTTCTGGTCAACCTCGGCATCGCACTTCGGGCAGATTTTGCATCCGCGGATGCTGTTGAGTTCCTTACGCATCTGCATGATTCTCTTTCTTCTGGTGTCTACGTCATCGCAGAGCACTTTCAGAACAGCGCGGTCTTCATCAGGATTCTTGTAATATTTCTTGCCGATGTCGGCAAATACTTCTACAATACGTTCTTCCTCATAAAGAATTTTTCTCTTGAGATTGTTGACTTCGGCAGCACTCTTTGCGTTTTCACTGACACCGCGTGTTGCGGTATTGAACACATCGCCGAGGCTTTCAAAAATATTAGGCATAAGATTCAACTCCTAGATTAAAGAATTCAGATTTTCCTGACAGACAGGATTCACATTAATTCTATTTTATCATAAATCACAATAGTTGTCAAGAGATTTCAGAAAATTTTTATGCTTTCCACAAGTGCGGAAAATCATTCCTCAACGGGTTCAAAACGAATGCGGATTTTCGGCATTTTTTCGATTGTCGTGTAGGTATTGAACAAATCAGACGGGTCATTCTCACCCGATGCCGGAGGTGCAAAGAGTTTCAGTGTCATATCCGCAGAACCCGAAAGTGGATTCTCATAGAACGCAGACATCAGGTCGATGCATTTCGCCTTCGGGGATTTGTAGAACCATCTGCCGTTGAGTTCCATCATATAATTATTATCATCCTCGAAATAAACTTCGCAGAATACCGGATTCTTCTCGAAATGCAGAGGAATCGCGATGCCGTCAGCATCTTCGGAATTTCCCCAGCGGAGCTTTGCAGGGAGCTGGATTTCTTTGCCCTGTGTCATTTCCGGAAGGAATCGTTTTGTATGAATCAGATTCTTGTATGTCTGCAAAACAGGCTGGGCAATGCCGACATCCGGATTATTCGGGTCTTCGATTTCGAGTCCGAGACGGCCTCTGTCACGGAACTGATAGAATGTAAAGGCCTTGAACCAGTCAGCATTATCTTCATCGAGAATATCACAGAATTCCTGTACCATAGAGGCTTGGTCATACGCACCTGTAACATCGCCGTCAGCATTGAATTCTGACATAATCATCGGTTTGGCCTGTCCGCCGTTGAGTTCCTTGAATCTGCCGAAACTTGCCTTTGTCATCTCATAAATATCGAGCACTTTGCTCCGGCTGTGAGAGTTTCCGCCATGTTCGGCGACATCATAAGGCCAGCCCCAGTGGAGTGCCATATATTTATCAACAGACCATATATCAGCCGCAAGGAGTGTCTGCGCGAATTCTTCTTCCTTTTCGATTTTGCCGGTTTCGGGATTTTCCACACCGCCGATGCAGATAATTGTCTGCACATTAGGGGCATTTTCTTTGATAATTCTCGATGCTCTTACAAAGAAATCCGCTACTTCTTGATAGCTTGCGCGCTTGTTGAAACTGAACCAGTTGCCGGTAGCTTCATGATTGATGCGCAGAAATACCCGTCCGAATGTTCTCAAATCCTGCCCGATAGCGACAAGATGTTCATCCGAAACATGCGAGTCGATGGTGAGTGTCAGTGTAACATCCTGACCGTGAGCGCGGATTTCACGCATATAGGTGAACGGTTCATC